>DAHUXY010000235.1 GCA_027315505.1 Vulcanimicrobiota bacterium
GGCCACGACCGGCACCTGGCCCTCCTCCGCGTACGTCTCCAACAGCCGCGACGGCGGCTGCTCGTTGACGATGACGTATTCGCAGACGGGGCCCCCGGCATTGGCGAAGAGCGTCTCGACGTGCTGCGCTGCGGTCATACCTTGCGTCTCCCCCGGCTGCGTCATGACGTTGCAGACGTACATCTTGATCGCCGAGGACGCCGCGATTTCGCCGGTAATGCGTTCGATCAGCAAGTTCGGCAGGATCGAGGTGAAGAGCGAGCCGGGCCCCAGGACAATCGCATCCGCTTCGCGGATCGCCTGAACTACCTCATCGAGCGGCTCGACGCGCGAAGGATCGAAGAAGACGCGTTTGATCGGCCGCCGCGCCAGCGGAATCGCCGACTCGCCTTCCACGATACTGCCGTCGTCGAGTTCCGCGCAGAGGCGCGCAACGCTCAAGGTAGCGGGCAAAACGCGACCGACGATATTGAGGACGCGGCTCGACTCTTTGATCGCGATATCGAAGTTGCCGGTAATGCCCGTCATCGCTGCGAGGAAGAGATTTCCGAACGAATGGCCGGTGAGTCCTTCGCCCTCTTGGAAGCGATAACGGAATAAATCGGTAACGAGGGCCTCGTTATCGGCGAGCGCGACCAAACAGTTGCGCACGTCACCGGGCGGCAGCACGCCGAGTTCTTTCTGCAACCGGCCCGACGAACCGCCGTCGTCGCTTACCGTAACGACCGCTGTCAGATTGCTCGTGCGACGTTTGAGGCCGCGCAGGAGGGTCGAAAGCCCGGTCCCACCGCCGATCGCTACGATTTTATACCCGTTCTCGAGTCGCCGGCCGATCAGCGTGTCGAGAATCCCCGCGCGTCCTCGCGTGCTTGCCGCTCGCACCAATGCCCTGAGCCATTGGCGAACGCCGACGACGATCATGAGGATCCCGACGGCGCCGAAAACCCACGTGAGATATGCGGGCGAAAAATAATCGTCGACCGCGCCGTCGAGAATCTCGTTAATGTGGAAACCGACACCTTCGGCAACGAACCAGCGATTGATCGCGTCGATCACGAGCACGGTCCCCAGCACCGAGAGGATGAGCCAGCGCTTGACGCCGATGCCGGGAAGGAACCAGCGCAGCGACGAGATGGGGTTACGGCGCATTAGCGCACGATGTCCCGCGCGTCGATCGTGAGCGCTAATTTCGCGTCGCGAGCGAGATGTTCGCGAACGCGATTTGCAACGTACACCGAACGATGACGCCCGCCCGTGCATCCGATGCCGATGGTGAGGTGAGCCTTACCCTCCGAAATATAGCGGGGAATCAAGAAGTCCAGGAGATCGAAGGTTTTCGTTAGGAATGGTTCGCATGCCGCGTCCGCGCGGATGAACGCGGCGACGACGGCGTCGTCCCCGGTGAGGGCGCGCAACGCGTCGTCGTAATTGGGATTGCGCAGAAAACGCACGTCGAAGAGCAGATCGATATCCAGCGGCAAACCGTATTTGAATCCGAACGGGACGAGCGTCAAGGCCAGGGCCGGGCGCTCGGCCGATCCGAACGCCGCTGAGAGCCGATGTTTGAGGCCGCCATGCGTGAGCTCGGTGGTATCGATGATGGTATCCGCTCGTTCGCGCAGGGGCATGAGCAGTGCACGCTCGGCCGTGATCGCATCGCGCAGGGAACCGATCTCCGCGAGCGGATGGCGCCGTCGCGTTTCGCTAAACCGGCGCATGAGCGACTCGTCGCTCGCATCGAGATAGATGAGGCTTACGTCGTGTTCCGCGCGAGCGGCTTCGATGGCTTGAAGCGGATCGCCGAGCGACCGTTCACCGTGCGCGTCGAGCGTCACGGCGATATCGCGAACGCGCGCTCCGTCGAGCGTCGCCAGCGTCGTCGCGAGCGCTGCGGGAGGCAGGTGCTCGACACAGTAGAAGCCCAAGTCTTCAAAGGTCTTGATGGCTTGGCTACGGCCGGCTCCAGCCGGGCCTGCGAGAAATACGACACGGGCCATCATCAGGCCGTACAAAGGGATCGTCGCACGAGCATGAAGTTATTTTCTCCGGATCGCGCCAACGCCCTCATCCCCAAGCTGACGCCGCTTGTCGAGGAGCTGCTTGCCAAGCGCCGCGACCTAGCGATTACCCTATTGGAGAGCGACCCGGCCCTGCGGCGAACCCCGCCGAGCACTTCACGACTGGCAGGCGTTCGGTCGCCGTTTCCGCCGCCACGTTTCGGCGAGCGCAAGAGCGAGATCGTGCGCCTCATCCACCGGATCGAGTCGTTCGGTTGCATCGTCAAGGATATCGACCTCGGACTGCTCGATTTCCCGTCGTCCAGCGAGGGCGAACCGATATATTTGTGCTGGAGGATCGGAGAGCGCCGGGTCCGGTATTGGCACCGCGCCGACGAGGGCTTTAGCGAACGCAAGGAACTATAAGGGCCGGCATCTCGCCGGCCCTCACGGCCCCGTGCTACATCGCCGGAGACGCCGTGGCCTCGACCGGAGTAAAATCTTCCGCCAGACCCTGCAAGCGCACGTCGCCGAACTCGGCGGTATAGGCACCGCTTTCGAAGCTGGTGATCTCGCCGATCTCGGGGACGTTGGCGAGTTGCGGAACCTTGGCGCGGATTTCATCGGGGATCCGTACCTTGTCACCGACGGCCAGGCCACCCTCGTCAAAAAGTGCGTTGAGGCTTTCGAGCAGCATTGGGAGCGGGATGCCATAATCTTCGCTCACCGCACCGATCGTGTGCGACTCGCTGATGGCGCAGTTGGAACAACCGCCGAGATGGAAGCGCGCAAAGACGCGGCGTGCGCCGGCATGCAGCTGAAACGCTTGATCGACGGTCATCTCGGGGGAAAATTGCTGTTGGCTCACGATTTTTCCTTAAACTCCTGGCTGGTCTGCTTCAATTGGATATAACGTGGCTCGGCCCCCGCCGGTTGCGACGCTCGGCCGCGCTCCCTCCAGGTTTCTCAAACCGGCGAGCTCTCGCTCGAGCGCGGCGACTCTGAGCGAATCCAACGCGAAGCCGACGTCGTGCGCCAGCAGTTGCAGGGCTTCGCGCTCGTCCGGCGCGATCGCCTCGCCGCTGATCTTTGGCCCGCACAAGAGAAAGCCCGCAAGTTGGCCCCGCACGGTCATGGGTAGTGCGAGTTCCCCCTCCAGCAGGGAACGTACGCCGCCGAGCTCGACCGGCTCGTGCCACGTGCGCATGGCCAGCACGGCGTCGTCGTTCTCGTCCGCGTCGAGCAGCTCCGGATCGACGGGGCTGCTGCCCGTCGAAAGATAGCGTTCGCCCCGTCGGACATAGAGGGCGGCCGCGCGCAGCCGCACGTTGCGCCGCGCTACGTCCACGGTCTTCGCGATCAACGCATCGGGATCGGTAACGAGTGTCGCCTCGCGCGCGAAACGTCGAATCGCAGCTTCGGCGCGGTGGCGATCCCGAAAGAAGAGATCGTCAACGACGCGATCGACGCGCGTGTGGATCACGCGCACGGAGAGCCCGAGCAGCAGGGCGCCGGCTAATTGTATCGCGACCGACGCGTTGCTGCGCGCTTCGACGAGGTGCCCGATCCCCCACTCGAGGCCGACGAACAGCGCGATGACAACCAGCGACACGGCTCCGTACACGACGGCGCGGTTTATCACGAAGCCGATATCGAGAAGGCGATGCCGCAAAATGACGTAACCGAGCCCGAGCGGAATGGCGATGACCGTAAAGGTCGCGTATTGCATCGCTTGCTGTTCGGCCTGCAATGCAGACCCGACGAAATACACGAGCAGTCCGGAGAAACCGACCGCGAACGTCAGCGACATCCAGCGCAGTTTCGCACGGTCGGCCGGCTCCGCGACGCGGAGCGCCGAAAAGATGGCTGCCGGCACCGCGAGAATATACACGACCCACACCGCGACGTAGATCTGCAGCATCCACGTGGCGTACCACCCGTAGACGAAGACGCCCGTCAATCGGATCATCGACGCTGCCACCCCGAGCGCGCAAAGCGGCAGGACGATGCGATGCAGCAACTTCCGGACGCCTCCGTCCGCCGGCCGAGGGAACGTGCACGCGAACAATACGGCGAAAGCCCCGGCAACGACAAAGGCGATTTCGGTGGCCATGTACAGGGCCAGGCGCACCGTCGCGGCGGCGAAGGTCGTCGCGTCGATGGACATCCCCAGGGCGAAGCTTGCGGCAAACGAGGCTAACAGCATGGCGGAAGGGTCGCGCGGACGACGCCATGCGAGCACCGACGCCAACAGCAAAAAGCCGCCGCGCGTCGCATCGGCGATGACGGCGATCCCCCAAGGGATCTTCCTCATCGGGGCCGCGACGAGCGTCACGTCGGGGCGCCCCGCGCGGTGGACGGTTAATCGATCGCCCGGAGCGACCGGGGTGAGTGCGTGAATGCGCGCGTCGAGCGTCCCATCGAACGTCAAACGGTCGCCGGGGCGAATCCCGGCGCGCTGCGCGGGGGAGCCCGGACGCACCGACGCCACCGTAGCCGAGTAGATTCCAACGCCGCCATGGGTGGAGAAACCGAAGGTTCCCGGTGTGGGCGAGAAGACGAGGCTCGCGACCAAGAAGGCGACGCAGGCGAGGACCGTTGCCGCAATGGCCCAGCGCCACAAGCTCCGTATCATCGGCAACGTAAGTCGACAGAAGGTGCGGAGTACGCCTATACGCCGGATTCTGTAGGGCCCGCTCTTGCGAGCGTTCCCTGACGGCCATCTATCTGGGGCGAGCGTCGCCGCGCGCCTCGGTGCGATGTATCTCGAGCGGACGGGCCGTCCGGTCCGCAAGCGGACGATCGAGCGATCTTGCTTCAGGTGGGGTTTACCCGGACGCACGTCACCGTGACATCCCGTGAGCTCTTACCTCACGATTTCACCCTTGGAGGCAACGGCGGCTCGCGCCATCGTCACCTTCGGTTTGTTTCTGTGGCACTTTCCTTCGAGTCACCCCGACAGGACGTTATCCTGCACCCTGCCCTGTGAAGCCCGGACTTTCCTCACCTTAGCGGCCGCGAACGAGCGTAAGGCGCGGCCGTCCAGCGTACTCCGCGTCCCGAGCATACACGAAGGCCGTCCGCGACGCTAGCTGTGCGGTAGCGGTAACGCCATGAAAAAACACCGCGCACGTTGGACGTGCGCGGTGTCGAATATGGTGGAGGCAAGGAGACTCGAACTCCTGACCCTCACGCTGCCAGCGTGATGCTCTACCAGCTGAGCTATGCCCCCAACGTGCGCGGCCGAACGCCGTGCGACCCGCCCCTATTCACGCCGTGCTAGCGGAGTCCTCGTGAGCTGGGCCGGATGGTGGAGACGACAGGAATCGAACCTGCGACATCCTGCTTGCAAAGCAGGCGCTCTACCAACTGAGCTACGTCCCCAAACCGCCGACGCGCCGGATTCGCCTTTCACCGCGCTTCTCCCGCAAACTTACATCTGCGGGTGCGCGACGCTTGCGTTTTTGGGGCAGCGGAGAGACTATTGTCGAAGGTGGCGTGAGCTTATGCGAGCCTTGGCCCTCGGCCTTTTTATCGCACTACTGTCCTCGACGACCGGCGCTCGCGCTGCGGACGACCGTTGCTGGCAGACGGCGTTTGCGGCCATCCAACATAGTGCGATGGCGCCGCGCCCCGCGTTTACCAGCTATGCCGAGCAAGAGCAGATTACTGCGGACGGCATATCCATGGAAGACGTGTTCTACGATATCACCTATCGCGACGACGGCGTTGCCCTGATCGACGACCGTTGGTCGCGCCCGTGGATCAGCAACCGCCTCGAACCCGGCCCGCCACTCCTGGGGCCGTATGGCGCCGATCGCAAAAACTGGTTGGGCATGCCGGGCATCGACCTGCCGTATCCCACGATCGCGACGGTGCGCGCTCATCCCGACGAGCCTTGTCGAATGCTCGGTGCCGAGCCGTACGACGGAATCTCCGCGACGCACCTCGTTTTTCCCGACGCTCCGAGCGATCGCCCCGCGCTCAAGGCGATGTGGATCGACCCGCGCAGCGACGATATCATGAAGCTCGTGGTTAGCGGACGCATCAACGTGCGAGCGGACCGCAGCGATCGAACGGCGCACTTCGCCGATTTTCAAATCGAGTTGGAACATAAGGGCCCGTACACGGTCGTGCGTCACGTAACGTGGAGTTACAGCTTACGCGTATACAGCCAAGTCGCAAAATTCTTCGGCGAGTACTATTACCGGAACTATCGCTTTTCGGATCGCTCTCCCAACGCGCTGTTAGCCGGCGGCAGATAGTTCACTAGGTAGGCCCCACCGCCCCAACTGCCGGTTAGAAGCAGAAAAGCCCCGATGAAAATCGGGGCTTTTCTTACTTGGTGGGCCATCCTGGGTTCGAACCAGGGACCTCATGCTTATCAAGCATGCGCTCTAACCAACTGAGCTAATGGCCCGCACAGGTCAGAAGTATATCATAGGGTGCAAGTCCCCCTTCCGACCGATGCGGCTTCCCGATCCGTCGCTCGCCTTAGCCGATCATGGCAATCCATTTTTTGAGAATCGCGTCTTCGTCCTTGAGCTGCGCCATCATCATTTCGTCGAGTGCTTCGAGCTCGCGTTGGAGCTCGGCCGATTCGGCTTGCGAACTATCGAACGCGGCGCTCTGCGAGGCGACGCCCGCATCCGCCGCAGCCTTCGTTGCTGCCGTAGCTGGGCCGGCCGCGGCGTGTGCGGACGGGCGGATCGAGCGCACCGGCAGCTGCAGTGAGGCCGTCATTCGCTGATCGTCTGAATGAATTTTTTGGTGATGCCGTCATCCGCCTTGCGTTGCGCCATTTGCACGTCGCGTAGCGTGTTGACTTCGCGCATGTTCTCGGACTGCTGATTCATCGCTTCATCGAATGCGGTGGCCTGTGCGTCAAGTTGCTCTTGGCTGAGCATTTCTTGGGTCAGCAGGCCGGTCTGGAACATATTACTCTGCGCTTCGACGCCACTCAGGGCAAGGTTCGAGCCACCGCTCACCAGCCCGCCTAGTAGCGAGGGGACGGCCGATTCTAAGAGAGGTGCAAAAAACGACATGATGGGACGGTACTCCTTACGGTATTTAGCTGCTAGATGCTTCGGCTGCGTCGTCGTCTTGCGTGTCCGAGACGAGGTCTGCGGCGCTGTGTTGGTTGTCTCTTGGCGGCATCGGGATCGGCATCGCCATCGCTTGGCCCGCTAGGGCGGCGATGCTGGCGGCCGCGCTCGCTCGCTCGGCGATGCACGACTCCAAGGTGGACGCGCTCGGCTGCCCGGCGCTCGCTGCCCCGGCGATATTGGGGGCCGGCCCCCCGGTGATATTGCGGTAATGACGCATGACCGAATCGGCGTAGCCGAGCACGCGGCCGTCGCCCCAACGGGTGGACGTGCCACGGGCATGTGGGTCTCCGGCATTGTAGGCGGAGAGGGCCTCGCCGACGTTGCCGCCGTATCGCCGCAGGAGACCTGAGAGCATTCCCGCCGCATAGTCGGCATTCGAGGCGGGGTCCATCGCCCGCCCGCTCCGAGCGAAGGCGTGCCAACGGTCGTCGATCTGAAATAGACCGTGCCCGTGGCCACCGTCGCCGAGGATGTTGCTCCCGGCGTTGGTGCCGGGGCCGCCGGTCTCTTGAGCGGCAACGGCCGCCAGCAAGGCCGGGTCGACCCCGTGGCGGGCTGCGGCACGGGCGATCTGGGGTGCGTAGCGCACCCCTTCTTGGGCCAGCTGGGTCTGAGCGAGCGGTGGAACGATCATGGTGAACCCCCTTCCCTCCGACGGAGGCTTATATACTTCACGCCCCAGCCACCGAGGGATTGAGTAAGTGAGGTATTCATCTCACCCGTCTTACTGCGCGCGAAAGTCGGATTGGCTAGGGGTACGGGCGCGGGATGATCTTCGAGGCCGACAGCGTTCTGCCGCGAAGGGAAACGCATGCGGGATCACATCAGCTTGCTGGGGCGTTGGTTTATCGGTGTTT
>DAHUXY010000239.1 GCA_027315505.1 Vulcanimicrobiota bacterium
CGGTGATTCGGATAATGCCTTCGCCTTCGCGGCGGCCGGCGGCAACGTCTCGCTGATGGCTTACCGCGTATTCCCGACGCCGGATGACACGTGCGTCCCCGGCGGCACGTCCGACAATCAATGCGGCGCGTCGTATCAGGATATTGCGGCCGCGATCAACGACGCCGTTATGAACGGTGCGAACGTCATCAGCATGAGCATCGGGGGCGGCACGTGCACGAACGGGCAAGACCCCGATCCCAGCGAGGGTGCGGCCATCGCGAATGCGATCGCGCACAACGTCATCGTCGTCGCAGCCTCGGGGAACGAGACGGCCACCACGGTTGACGCACCCGCGTGCGACACGGGCGTCATCGCCGTCGGCGCGAGCGCGCTCGACGACGGGCAGCCGAACGGTACGGGCCATACCGGCGGCACCGCCAGCGCGCCGGTCGAGTACGTTGCGAGCTACTCCAATTACTCCGCAGCAGCACCCACCACGTGGGGCATCGTGGCTCCGGGCGGCGATGCAAATCCGGCCGCCGGATCGACCGGAGACCCCGACTTGCTGCATTGGATCGAAAATTCGTGGACCAGCACCCCGTTCGACGCGAAATTTGCGGGGAATTGCGGGATCGATATATTCAACGAGACCGGAAACTGTCGCGTCTTCATCGACGGTACGTCGATGGCGACGCCGCACGTTGCAGGCGCGGCGGCGCTGATTCTCTCGGTTGCGCCGGGCTATGCGAACGCGACACTCATGAAGCAGCTCCTATGCAATAGCGCGGATAATATCAACGACCCGCACCAGGGCTGCGGGCGCCTCGACGTCAATCGCGCGATGGCGATGGCGCTCAACGACCCGGTGTTGCCGGGGCCGGTGACGCCGTAGAACGCGCGCAGACGATCGACGAGTACCAACTCCTCGCGGAGGCCGTCCCCCACATCATTTGGGTGGCGGCTCCGGATGGCCGCGCGGAGTATTTCAACGCGCAGTGGTTCGCCTACACCGGCGCTTCGTATGCCGAGGCGGCGGACGACGGTTGGCTGCGCGCAGCGCATCCCGACGACTTGCCGCGCGTGGTGGGTTTGCGCTCGCAGACGCTGCAAAGCGGCGACCTGTTCGAGACGGAGTTCCGGCTCCGCCGGTTCGACGGTGAGTATCGCTGGTTTCTGGTGCGCTCGGTCGCCATGCGCAGCCCATCGGGCGAGATTCTGCGATGGTTCGGGAGTTGCACCGATATCAACGCCCAGAAACGCGCCGAGGAGTTGCTGCTATTCTTCGCGCGCGCGGGCAGCGTGCTCTCCGAATCGCTGGAGCCGCGCGTGCTCGGCCGCAATTTCGCAAAGTTGCTGGTACCCGATTTCGCCGATTACTGCCAACTCTTTCTCATCGACGGCGACGAGTTCGCGTTGCTTGCCGACGATTATGCCGACGTCGCACAGGCCGCCGCGATGCACGAGCTCCTGGCTCGATATCCGATCACCCGCGACGACCGGCTGATCGCCGGCGTTCTCGCATCCGGCCAGCCGCGTTTGATCGAAGAGGTGTTGCCCGAGATGCGCGCCCAGCGCGCCCAGGACGCGGAGCATCGTGCCCTGCTCGACCGGTTCGACGCGCGATCGCTCATCTGCATGCCGCTGGTGGCGCGCGGAAATCTCATCGGCGTATTCCTGAGCGGTTATACGCGCTCGGGGCGGCGCCACTCGTCGTCCGACGTTCCGGTGCTCCACGAGATGGCACGTCGCCTCGCGCTCGCGCTCGATAACGCGCGACGTTATCAAAACGAACACGAGGTCGCTGCGGCATTCGCTAAAGCGATGCTTCCGCGCGAATTGCCGCGCGTCGAGGGCGTACGTCTTTCGCGCTTGTACATTCCCGCTTCGACGGAGCTGCGCGTCGGCGGCGATTGGTTCGATGCCTTTGCCTTACCCAGCGGGCTGATCGGGCTCTCGATCGGCGACGTAACGGGGCACGGGCTCGACGCCGCGATCGTGATGGGCGAGATGCGCCAAGCCATTCGCTCCGCCGCTATCGAATCGAACGCGCCTTCGCGAGTGCTCGACCACGCCGACCGCGTCTTGGCGATGAATCATCCGGACTCGATCGCAACCGCGGGATTCGGCATTTACGATCCCGCCGATCGCTCCTTGACGTACGCAACCGCCGGGCACCCGCCGCCGCTCGTGGCGCGCGCGGACGGCAGCGTCTATGAAGTCCTCGCTACCGGGTTACCGCTGGGATTACGCAGCACCTGGACGTGCGATTCAACGTCGATCTCGCTCGATGATGGAAGCCTCGTGTGCTTCTATACCGACGGCCTTACCGAATTCGATCGCAACGCGATTGCAGGGGAGAAGAGTCTGCACGCCGCGCTCGCAGCGCAAGCGCTCGCCCCGGCGCGCGATCCCGCCGCAGCGATCTACCACGCCGTCGTCCACGACGGATCCCACCACGACGACACCGCCATCCTGGTGCTGCAGATCGAATAGACCGGCGGAGCGCGTTCCGTCTTTCGCGGCGCAAAGGGTTGCCGCACCGTGATCCAAAGGTCCTGTCGATCGCGATCCGCGAAGGTGGACGAGGATCGCCGTTCGTAAGCGGACCCGGCGTATTCTAACGGGCGCCCCATTTCAGAAGAAACCACGCGATGCTGCTACCGGAATGGTTTACGCCGTTTGTAGAGGCTGGTTTGTTGCTATTGTTCGTGAAGGAGATCGAAGTGAAACGACGGGTGCTTGCACTAGCGGCTCTTGCGTTGCTCGCTGCATGCGGCGGCGGTGGCGGGTCATCGGCAACATCGGGGGTAAATCCACCGCCATCCGTGGTCGTTCAGCCCAGCGTCTCCGGCGATATGCTCGCCTATCAAGCGAATCGTGGATGGAATTACCAGGGGAACGTCCCCTCGCTGGGCGGAGCTCTCACCATGACGGTCTATGCAGATGCCGTTCAATCCGGGGTTGAGCCGCTCATCCTCTTCGGGCAGCCCGGAGCGCTAGCGAACGCGTTCGCCGGAACGAAAATGGGAGGCATTGGCGTGACGGCCACGGCATCCGAGTTCAACGTCGTCGATTACGTTCTACTGAACGGTGGAGCGATCTACGCCGAAGGCGCGATCAGCCCTATCGCGGCGTTGGTTCCGAGCACTCTGACGTTGGGTGCGACATTCCAGCCCTATCCCGGAGCAAGTGCGACGGTAGAAGGCGTTGGAAACGTCCCGGGAGCGAACGCGTGTCCAACGCCGGCGACGGGTGCGACGGTGCAATACACCTTTATGAACCAGACGTACAGCGTCTCATATGTGCCGGGTTGCGGAATCACGCAGTATGTTGGTAATAACGGCGAGACCTTAACGCTGGCATCGGTCGGTTCATACCCCAACGAGGGCCTCCAGAGCGTTCGACGTATGGATAATCTTACGATACTAGACAGTGTCCGTAGCCTAGCCACGATCATCGCACACCACCTCAAGTGGACGCCAAAAATCTAAAAGCAACTCCCGCCCGAGCCGGAAGTCGCACATTGGCTTCCTTCGCGGTGGGAGCGCTCGTCTTTTTAGGTTGCTCGGGTGCCGGCAGGCAGAGCGATACGATTCCAATTGGGACGTTCGGTGGCGGCGGGCGCGACATGGCCGTTTTTCTTTATACTACCCGAAATACAAAGTCGGTCGAGTTCCGGTATGCATCGCCATGGCCGCCCTACATGCGCGATGCGAAGTACGAGCTGGTAAAATCTCATTCGTTCTATACGCTGACGAATGGCGGTAAGCGCTGCGGCAAGGCTTCTCTAGGGTATGTGAATGGACTGCTTGTCCTTCGGTATGCCAACCGAACGATCAGGATGACATTTTTAAGCGACCAGCTACGGCAGGCGGTGGTATCCAGTGTGAAGTCGGCAGCGTCATACTATCGAACCTTGAAGTGGCGGGGCGGCGGCACAATAGACTTCGAACTTCCAAGTTGCCGATAAAGCGATATTAAAAAGCGCGCAGCCCGCCCTATTTGATGACGGGCGACTTTACGTCGAGTTCGTCGGTCGCGTCGGCCTCGACCACGAAGAGACGGAACCGTCGTCACACCCAGCGCGGTCGTCGCGTTTCGGGGCTATGGGGCGTTATGTTTTTGGGGCCGCGGCGCTGTTGTTGGGCGTCGCCGGCCTGGTCTTGCACGACCAGTTGATCTCGAACTGGCAGTTACCCGGCATTGCAGCCTTCATCGTCGTTACGTCGGTCGCGCAGATGATCGGCGGTGCCGCGATGCTGTTGCCCAAGACCGGCGGGTTGGGGGCCGGTATCCTGGGCATCGTCTATCTCGTCTTTTCGCTGACGTTCGTGCCGGGTATCGTTGCCCGGCCAGAGATCTACGCTAGCTGGGGAAACGTGTTCTATCAATTGGCTCTCGTCGCGGGGGCGATCGTAGCCTATGGATTGGCGTCGCCGTCTGCGGCCCATGCCGCTAGGCTCTACCGGGGCGCGGTAGTGCTCTTCG
>DAHUXY010000255.1 GCA_027315505.1 Vulcanimicrobiota bacterium
GTGGACCAGCATCAGGATCGCGCCGTGTAAGAGTCCCGACGGGTTGGCCAAATTCTGTCCGGCACGACGCGGCGCGGAGCCGTGAATCGCCTCGAACATCGAGCAATGGTCGCCGATATTCGCCGAGCCCGCCAGGCCGACCGAACCCGTAATCTGCGCGGCGACGTCCGAAAGGACGTCTCCATAGAGATTCGGCATTACGATCACATCGAAGACTTCGGGCGTATCCGCGAGTTTCGCCGCGCCGATATCGACGATCCAGTGTTCGTGCTCGATCTCCGGATACTGGAGGGCGATCTCTTCGAACGTACGGTGGAAGAGCCCATCCGTGATTTTCATAATGTTGTCTTTAGTGAAGCACGTCACCTTACGCCGTTTGTTCGCCCGCGCGTACTCGAATGCGTAGCGAATGATCCGTTTGCTTCCCGGCCTCGAGATGAGCTTGAGACACTGCGCGACCTGGTTGGTCTGCCGGTGCTCGATCCCGCCGTACACGTCTTCCTCGTTCTCGCGGACGATCACGATATCCATGTTCGGATGTTTGGTCGCCACGTACGGATGCAGCGACGAACACGGGCGAACGTTCGCATACATACCGAGCGTCTTGCGCACGGTAACGTTGAGGCTTTTGAAGCCGCCGCCTTGCGGCGTGGTGATCGGCGCCTTGAGAAAGACTTTGGTCCGGCGCAACGATTCCCACGAACTCGGCTCGATCCCGTTGCTCAAACCTCGGTTATAGACCGATTCGCCGATCTCGATGGTCTCGACGGCGAGCTGAGCTCCGGCGGCGGTAATGATGCGCAGCGTGGCGTCCATGATCTCGGGGCCGATGCCATCGCCGTGGGCAACGGTAATCGGCACTTTTTTCGCGCTTGCGGTGGTCGTCAAACAATCTCTCCTCTGCATGACTCGCCCGAATGTGGCCTCTGGAGGTTAGGCGAAAAGCGCGTCTCCCCCGCCGCTAGAGCCGCCATTCCGCAGCATTCCATCCCTCGCTGATGCCGTTCGGCGAGAAATGTCGCAGGGCGGGAATATGGGCGTAGCGCAGCGGTTGATAGTAGAGAAAGACCGCCGGCACGTCGCGCAAGAGCAGACGCTCGATTTTGGCGTACGCAGCCTTGCGCACCGACTTGGAAAACGTGGAAAGAGCCATTGCCTGGTCGCGCTCCATCTCGGGAGAGCAGTAACGCGCCACGTTATTTCCGGCGGGCGGAATCTGGCCGCAGAGCCAGTCGGAGGAGTTGTCGGGATCGGACCCGCTGACCCAGGCATACACCGCCATATCGAACTTCCCGCCGTTGAGGATACCGCCGTCTTGCGCTGCCGCGTAGAGAATCTGGTAATCGTAGCTCTGGAGCTGAACGTCGATGCCCACCGCGCGCAGCATCTGCTGCATCTGTACCGCAACGTTTTGAGCGAGTTGGCTTCCCTGGCCGTAGGCGAGTTGCAGGCTGAGCTTGCGTCCGTCCTTTTCGCGCAGGCCGTTCGCGCCGGCGCGCCAGCCGGCCCGATCGAGCAAGGCGCGGGCGGCGGCAAGATCGTAGGGGATCGGTTTGAGGGATGGATCGTAGGCCCACGAAAACGGGCTGAGATCGGCGATCGCGATCGTACCCGTGCCGTAGGTGTCGTCGCGAACGATCGCGGCGCGATCCGTGGCCATCGCGATGGCCCGCCGCACGAGGACATCATGGAGCGCGGGCCGCTGGACGTTGAAATAGCTCGCCGTGTAGTTAGGGGAGTTCGCAAGTTGCCGCACCACGCCGGGCGCGTCGCGAAGGTCGTTGTACGAAGTCCCGGTGAGCTCCCAGGCTAGGTCGACTTCGTGCGTGCGTAATTCGGCTTGCGTGGTGTTTCCGTCGGTGATGATCCGTAAGATCAGGTGTTTGATCGCCGGCACGCCTCGGAAGTACGTTGGGTTCGCGCCCAGGAGAATCTTATCGCCGCGTAGCCAGCGCACGAAGCGGTATGGGCCGCTGGTGACCGGAGCCGCATTAAACGGCACATGGTTGAGGTTCGGATCCTTGCTTAACACGTGTGCCGGCAGGATGCGATACGGGGTATCGCTCTCGGCGAAGATCGTATCCACGGCGGGTGGAAAAAGCCGCTTCATGTGCATGACGACCGTCAATGGGTCGGGCGTGTCGATCGAGGCGATCGCGTCGTAGCCGTTGCGCGTCAAGACGTTGTTTCGCGGATTCATGATCGCTTGCCACGTAAACTTCACGTCGGCGCTGGTGACGGGCGCTCCGTCGGACCACGTCGCGCCCTTTCGCAGATGATAGGTGATCGTCAGGCCGCTCTTGCTGATTCCGCCGTTGCGACGGGTTGGGACGACCGCTGCGAGATCCGGAACGTCGTGCCCGTGCGAATCGAGCGTGACGAGTTCGTCGAACATCAGGCCGTCGACGCTACTTTCGATGGCATTTTGCTCGAGGATCGGATTGAGTTGCGTGGGGTTGATCGGAAGGGCGATCGTCAGCGTATCCTTCGTCGCGCCCCCCTGCGACCCGCTCTTACTGCATCCCGCGACCGAAAACACGCACAGCGTCGCTGCAAGAAATACCAGGCAGACTCGTATCACGCGAAGACTCCTATCGGGATGGCGACACGCAGCGAAAGGTCGCATACATGTAGGGATAATCGTCGTAGAACCAGTTGCGCAGCGAGCGGCGAATCAGCCGGCGAGCCGTTACGGGCGAGGCGCCCTTCAAGACGAAGTGGCGACCGTCGAAGAAATCGGCCGAGTACTCGGGATACGATGCCATCGGCTCGAAACCCGGAA
>DAHUXY010000256.1 GCA_027315505.1 Vulcanimicrobiota bacterium
CAAATCATGCCCGTATATCCGACCGGACGCCCCTTGCCGCCGTCGGCGAGTTCTTTCTCCGTGTAGTGCGAGTCGCGGGGATGGTCTTGTTCGCGCTGCATCGTCGCGAGAATACTGTCGAGCGCCTTCGCGTAGTCGTCATCGAAGACCGAGGTGTCACCGGTGGTCTTCCAATAACTCCATGCCAGGGTCACCGGATAGGCGAGCGAATCGAGCTCGAACTTTTGCTCCCAGACGCGATAGTCGAGCGTAAAGGCGTTCGCGTACGGATCGACCTGCAAATATTTGGCCATGCGCTGGATGATCGCGCGCAGCAACTTGCGCACGTCCGGATCGTCCTTGGCGAAAAAGAGATACGGGCGCGCCTGCGCGCTGGCATCTCTGAGCCACTCGGCCGGAATGTCCCCGGTTTTGATGTACGCGGTGCCGTCGGGCGCGTATTGCGCCAGCTTGCCCGTATCGAGCAAGGCGGCCCGAAACATGTCTTGCAGATGCGCGTTCGCGCTATGATAGTCGGCGGCCGCTTGCTCGATCGATCGGATCTCCAGCGCGCCGGCCGACGCCGGGGCGAGCCCCAAGGCAAGCGCGACGAATAGCGCAAGAATACGTGCGTAACGGCTCAACGGCGCGGACCGCGGGCGTGCAGCCCGGGAAGCTCGCGGTAGCGGCCGCAGTCGTCGAGCCCATATCCGACGAGATAGGTGTCGGGCACATCGAAAGCGCGGTACATGATTTCAATATCGGCAACTCTGCGGCCGGGCCTATCCAGCAGCGTGCACACCGCCAGCGATGCCGGGAGGCGGGCGCGCAAGGCCCCCACCACGTAGCGCAGGGTAACGCCGGTAACGACGATGTCGTCGATCAGCACGACGTGCCGGCCTTCAATCGGTGCAACGGTGTCTTTCTCGATTCGTAACCCGTCGGAGCCGCTCGCCTTGCTTACTGCAATCCAGTCGTACTCGCAGGGAATCGTAACGGCGCGCGTGAGATCGGCAAGGAACGGCGCGGACGCATTCAGGATACCGATAAAAAGTGGACGACGGCCCGCATACTCGGCCGAGAGCTGTTCACCGAGCTGTCGTACGCGCAATGCGATCGCCCGCTCGCTGAAAAGTTCCTCACCGATTGCGCCTTGCCCGAGACGAACAGTCACGGGCATACTCCTACGACGGAAGCGCTCGCAATTCCGCCCCGGCGACGTTCGCAGCGGGAACCCTGAATACAAACTGGGAGCCGCCCAGGGCCGACGTGCCCACCGTCACGTCGCCGCCGGATCGCTCGGCGATGGTCTTCACGATCGCGAGGCCGATGCCGTTGCCGCCCGCGTCGCGCCGGTTCCCGCGCTCGCGAATCCCGAAAATCCGCGAGCGTTCCGACGGGCTCACGCCCGGGCCGTCGTCGTCCACGACCACTTCGACGCACCCTTCGCGCAGACGCGCCGAGACTTCGACGCGTCCCGACGGCCGGCCGTACTTGATCGCATTCTCAATCAGATTGACCAGCACGTGCATGAGCGCGTCGTCGCGGATCCGGCCGCGCAGCGGTCCGGCCGGAATGCTCCGGAGCACGATGCCGCGTTGGGCGGCAACCGGTTCCAAGGCCGCGCAAGCAGCATCGATCTGTTCGCAGATGCCGGTCGCGGCGCAGAGCGAAGCAGCCGCGGAGAGATCCAGGAGCGAAAACTCCAGCATCCCATCCACCAAGCGGGCTAGCCGCAGCGCCTCGCGCCGCGCTACGTCCAGGAACCTGCGCGCGGTCGTTGGATCGACGTCGCCTTCCAACAGGGTCTCCAGGTATCCGCGGATCGACGTCAGCGGCGTGCGCAATTCGTGGCCGACGGTCGCAAAGAACTCGTAGCGCTCGCGTTCGCGTTCGCCGCGCTCGAGCGCCCGTTCCACGATCGCATCGATATCGCGCGCACCGTAGCTGCCCGCATCCACGTAGCACCACCCGGTCTGCACCTCGACGTTACACGAGGCGACTACGGCCTGCGCGATCCGTTCCAAAGCTGCGCGCGCATCGATCGTAGCGCGCGTCGCTCCCGCGCGGGCGGGCTCCAGCATCGCGATCGCAAACCAGTCGCATCCGTCGCCGTGGCTCACCACGTCGCCGTCGCGCAGAACCGAGCGCGCGGCGGCTAGGAACGCGCGCGCGGTGCGTCGCTCCAAGCGGCGCGCCGAGGCCTTTCCGTGCCGCCACGCTCGCTGCGCGAACGCGGGAACCCGCAGCACCAGCACGGGGACGGCATCTCCGAGCGCCGCGCGCCTTTCGATCGCCGATACGAACGGCGCCCCATGCACAAAATTACCCGCGCTGGAATTTGTATCCGAAGCCATGGACCGTTTGCACCAGCTTCCGCAGTTCCGCCCGCTCCGCAAGACGCGCGCGCAGCCGCCGAACGTGAACGTCGACAGTGCGTTCGTCGCCTTCGAAATCGAAGCCCCATACTCTCTGCAACAGGCGTTCGCGCGTCAGCGCTATGCCGGGATTGCCGGCTAGTTCCAGCAGCAGGGCAAATTCGCGCGGTTTGAGTTTGAGGTCCTCACCGTCGACGCGCGCTTCACGAGCGGACTCGTCGATTTCGAGGCGGCCGAAACGCAATACGCTGGGCGCGAGCGTCTGGCCCCTTCCCGTTCGGCGCAAGAGCGCTTTGACGCGAGCGACGACCTCGCGCGGCGAGAACGGTTTGCAGACGTAATCGTCGGCGCCCAGTTCGAAGCCGACGACGCGGTCCACCTCATCGGTGCGGGCCGTGAGCATCAAGATCGGCATCTCATGCCGCTCGCGGCGCAACACGCGCGCCACTTCGAAACCATCCACGCCCGGCAATCCGACATCCAAAATCAGCGCGTCCACCCCGCTTCGGCCGACCCGAATCGCGGCCAGTCCATCCGAGACGGGGATCACGTGGAACGCCTCGCGTTCGAGGTGATGCGCCAAAAGATCGCGGATCGCCGATTCATCCTCGGCAACCAGTATGCTTGGAAACGGCATACGAGCACCGGTGCCCGTTCTTTTCAATCCAGGGACGCGATTGCTCGGCCGGCAAAATGGGTATGTCACCGCCTGATGGACGAGCACATGATCGTGAAGCCGGCTTCGGAGCGCGACGGAGAAACCGTTCAGCTCTCGGAGTCGGAGCGCAAAGAATCCAAGCGCCGGGTCGGCCTGCGTGCAGCCGTCGTCTTTGAAACGGTGCGACGGGAAGGCGAGCAGGAGCTCGAACGGCCGATGGCCGCGCTCGCGTTCTCGGGCCTGGCCGCCGGCCTATCGATGGGATTCTCGCTCATCGCGACCGGCGTGATCCGCGCGTCACTACCCGACACGCCGTGGAGGGCGCTCATCGAAAATTTCGGCTACACGCTCGGATTTTTAATCGTGGTGCTCGGGCGCCAGCAGCTGTTTACCGAAAACACCGTTACCGCCGTCCTTCCGTTTTTGGATCACACCGATGCGCGTACGTTCGGCAGGGTCGCGCGCCTCTGGGGCGTCGTCCTGGTGACCAACCTGGCCGGAGCGTTCCTCGTCGCCTTTGCCCTCGCGCATACCGCCGCATTTTCGCCCACGGTAAAGGCCGCGTTTCTTTCGATCGGCCTGCAGACGCTTTCGCATGGCTTTTCCGTCGTCTTGGTCAAGGGAATCTTTGCCGGTTGGCTCATCGCGCTGATGGTATGGCTTCTGCCTGCCGCCGAAAATTCGCGCGTCTCGGTTATCCTCATCGTCACGTACATCGTCGGCGCCGCCGGCTTGAGCCACGTCGTCGCCGGTTCGGTCGAGGGGCTCTACGCCGTCGTCAGCGGCGCCGCATCGTGGCCCGCGTACCTCGCCGGATTTCTTCTGCCCGTGTTAATCGGCAACTCCATCGGCGGGGTGCTCTTGGTCTCGATGATCAATTACGGCCAGGTCGCGACCGAGAGCGACGAGCCGCGACCTACACTTCACTAAGGTCGATTCCGGCAAGCGGACCATGCGCAGCCGCGTGTTCGCGCAGCACGCGATAGATGATGGACGCCGGGAAGCCTAAGCGTTCGAGGCCGCGGGCTGCGGAGGGATAACTCGTGTTGGCCTTTTTACGCAGGAGGCTACCCAAGGCCGCGCTGCAACGGTCGGCCTGCGAGGCCTCCAGCGCCTCGACGGCCGTGCGCGCCGCATCGCGATCGATGCCCTTACGCACCAGTTCGCCGACGAGGCGGGCATCGCCGATGGCCCGGCGTTTACCTTCGACGTAGAGTTGCGCGAACAGCCGGTCGTCGAGAAATCCCTCCGCCCGGCAACGATCGACGACGCCACGAATGGCGTCGTCTTCGTATCCGCGGCGTTCGAGCCGCTGCCAGAGTTGCGCTTCGGTGAGCCGTTGCCGCGCGAGCATACCGAGCGCCGCCGCATACGCGCTCCTCGCCATCGCTTACTCTTCGCTGACGGCAACCGCGTTCGCCGAACCGTTTTTCGAGACCGTTCCGGCCAACGCTTCGCGAATTTTCGTCTCGATCTCGGCCGCCATATCGCTGTGCTCTTCCAAAAATGCTTTCGCATTCTCGCGACCCTGACCGATGCGGTTGTCGCCGTAGGTGTACCACGACCCGCTCTTACCGACGATGTTCTGCTCGAGCGCGACATCGAGAATCGAACCCATCTTCGAGATGCCGCGACCGTACGTGATGTCGAACTCCGCCTGCCGGAACGGCGGCGCAACTTTATTCTTCACCACTTTGACGCGGGTACGCGTCCCGACGACATCCTGCCCGACCTTGATCTGTTCGAGCTTGCGCACGTCGAGCCGAATCGATGCGTAGAATTTGAGCGCGCGACCACCCGACGTCGTTTCGGGGCTGCCGAACATTACGCCGACCTTTTCGCGCAGCTGGTTGATAAAGATCATGACGGCTTTACTGCGCGAGATGGCGGAGGTGAGCTTTCGTAGCGCTTGCGACATCAAACGAGCCTGCAGGCCGACGTGGGCATCGCCCATGTCTCCTTCGAGCTCGGCTTTGGTAACGAGTGCGGCAACGGAGTCCACGACGATGACGTCGACGGCGTTGCTGCGCGTGAGCATCTCCGCGATTTCGAGCGCTTGTTCGCCGGTATCGGGCTGCGAAACCAGGAGATTATCGAGATCGATGCCCAGGGCTGCGGCGTAGTTGGGATCAAGCGCGTGCTCGACGTCGATGAATGCGGCCGTACCGCCGCTCTTTTGCGCCTCCGCAATCGCATGGAGTGCGAGCGTTGTCTTACCGCTCGATTCGGGCCCGTAGATCTCGACGATGCGTCCGCGCGGGAAGCCGCCGACGCCTAGCGCCAAGTCGAGCGCGATCGAACCGCTCCGAATCACCTCGAAGGAGAGGCGCTCTTGGAAATCGCCCATCCGCATAATCGATCCCTTGCCGAATTGACGCTCGATCTGCGCCAATGCGTTTCCGAGGGCTACTTGCCGTTCGTCTTGCGCCGCCATGCTCGTTCCTTTCGAAGTTTTGGTGCTCTTGCCGGTTGGTGGTGTTTCGATAACCTTCACCCCATCACGCTCTCACATAGGAATGCCAAGTGGGTGGCATTACGATCGTACCGATTCCGGCGCATCGTCGAAGAGCGCGCGCGTAAATTCCGCGGGGACGAACGGCCGGAGCGCATCCGCCGATTCGCCCAGGCCGATGAATTTAATCGGGATCTCAAGCGTATCGACGATGGCGACGAGCACGCCGCCTTTGGCGGTGGAATCCAACTTCGTAACGATCACCCCGGTGAGTTGGGCCGTTTCGTTGAAGAGCTTCGCTTGAGAGATCGCGTTCTGGCCGGTCGTGCCGTCGACCACGAGCAGCGTCTCCGCGGGCGGGGCGCCGAGTTCGCGCTCGATCACGCGTCGCATCTTCTTGAGTTCTTCCATGAGGTTGGTCTTGTTCTGCAAGCGGCCGGCCGTATCGATGAGGACGACGTCCACGCCGCGGGCCACGCCCGCTCGGATTCCGTCGAAGACGACCGACGCCGGGTCGGCGCCGGCCGCTCCGCGGACGATGTCGCTGCCGCTGCGTTCGGCCCAAATCTGCAATTGCTCGGCCGCCGCGGCGCGAAACGTATCGCCGGCCACCAGCAGCACGCGTTTGCCCTGCGCCCGCAGCGCGGTCGCGAGCTTGCCGATGGTCGTGGTTTTGCCGCTGCCGTTCACGCCCACCACGAGAATCACAGCCGGATGCGCTGCGAGCTGTAGCTCGGGGTGCGGAAGGGTCAAGAAACGCTCGACATCCTTATGGAATCGCGCGACGGCTTGAGCGGTGGTTTTCCACGCCTCCTGTTTCGCCACGGTCTGGAGGCCGCGACAGATCTTCTGCGTGGTGGGGACGCCGAAATCCGCCAAGACGAGCAGTTCTTCGAGCTCGTCCCAAAACTCGGGCGTCAGCGGTTTCTCGGCGCGGCCGAGGCCTTGCACCGCCGCAAAGGTTTCGCGGGCCTTGCCCAGCGAGCCGCGTAATCGCTCAAACCAGTTCACGGAGTACGCCCATTTCCCAAAAACTATCGAACTCCTGTTCGGGTTATGGCTTCGCCCTAACCCACGGCCCTTCGGGCCCCAAAGGAATGTTTTGAAGGCTCGGCACCACTCTTAATGGCGATTTTTCGACTCCGCGTCGACGCGGAAGACGTAGGCTAGGACTTCGGCTACGACGGCGTAGAGTTCGCGGGGGATGTAGTCGCTGACGTCCAGGTGCGCGAGCGCTTCGACCAGCCCGGCGTCCTCGTAGAGCGGAATGCCGTGTTCTTTTGCCACGGCCAAAATCTGTTCCGCCGTGACCCCGCGCCCCACCGCCACGATTTGCGGAGGCTCGCTTGTGCTGGGATCGTAGGTGAGCGCGGCGGCCGCCGGGCGCTTAAACCGCCCTTTGCGAAAATCGAAGAAGCGGTTCATGCTTGCAAATCCAACTGCGTGGCCGGCGGCTCGGCCGGCTCGACGGGCGGCGGAGCGGCAGGCTCGGCCGCGGCACGCACGGGGGCGACGCCGGCACCGATGGCGGAAACGCGATACCGCAGGTGTTCTAGGCGCGACCGCAGATCGGCAAGCGTGGAACGAAAGCGAGCCGCGGCGCCCGGGTGCTCGGTTTTGACGCTCACACTCACCTCGCGCCCAACCGACTGCAGCTCGATCGCGACGGTTCCGAGCGTTTTGGTATCCAGTACGAATGCGACGTGAAAGCTGTCGCCGTCGAGCGAGCCACCCTTGCGAGCATCGCGCGCTATGCGTAGCTGCGCCGGTGCGCCGCCGTCGCGATAGAACACCGGTATCGAAAGCAGCATTGCGTTCGGATCACTTTGGCGCGCGTTCAACACATTGAGCTGCGTCGCGGTGATCGCGTTGAGCGCACTACCCAGAGCTGCGGAAAGATTTGGCGCGGCGCCGTTCGGAGGTGCTTGCAGTAAGGACATGATCGCCGTTTTGACGTCGAGTTCCAGCGCGGCGCTGCGCTCGGCGACTTGCGCTTGCGCGGCCGGCGGCAACGCGGCCGCGGGCGCACTAGCCTGCGCCGGGGCCGAGCGTTCTTCAAACGCAACGGAAGCAGTCGCGCCGGATAGAGGCTCTTCTGCCGGCTGCTCGGGCGCGGTTAACGCCCGAACGACGGCCGCAAATTTCGATTCGCGTCCATCGAGAACGTTGCTCACGAACGATGCCAATTGTTCGGCGAGCGTGCGGGTATTCGAGGGATCGATCCGCCCGGTAAACGAGAGCAGGCCGCGCAGCCCCGGCACGCGCGGGTCGCCGGCCGGCGTCTGCGCGAGCGCGTTTTCGAGCGCTGCAAACGCACGCGGTATCTCGCGAGCGCCCTGAGCCAAAATTCGCGCAGCGGCAAGCGTTATCGCGGTTTGCGGTACGCGCAGCCGGCTCAAAAGCGCCTGCTCGGGCGAAACCGGCGGGGAGGCGGCTGCGGGCGGCGGCGGCGCCGGTGTCTGCCGCGGCGGGAGCATCGGAGCCCGGCCGGCGTCCGGCGCCACCGCTCGCGCCGTCGCTTCCGCTACGGGGTCGCTCGCGAGGCGGGAGCCGATGTCGGCCGACATCGCCCGTGCGGCGGCGATTCGCGCCTCGACC
>DAHUXY010000266.1 GCA_027315505.1 Vulcanimicrobiota bacterium
TTCCGGAATTGCTGAGTGAGGACTTACTACCAGGGCCGCGCCTCTTCCCGTTAGTCGCGCCGACTTGCCGCTGTGAACTGAAAAACCCGCAATCCCTTAGGGGATGCGGGTTTCCAATTGGTGGAGATGAGGAGACTCGAACTCCTGACCCCTTACATGCGAAGCAAGTGCTCTACCAGCTGAGCTACATCCCCAGGGCAACGCGGTTGATTATACGCAGGGGGCGTTTGCCCTGTCAAAGATATTCAGCGTAGGATGATTTTGCGAATCGTTCGCAAATAAGGCGGATATGGGGATGCGTGCCGACTATGTAACGCGGCCACGGGAGCAGATCGCGGGGGTCCTTCGGGCCGAGCCGCGCTTTCTCTCGGCGGCTGAAATCCACCGGGCGCTCGAGCAGGCAAGCGCTCGGGTCTCCCTTTCCACGGTCTATCGCACGCTGGAGTACCTGCGCTCGAAGGGCGACGTCACCGAACGGCTCGACGAAGCGGGCGAATCCACGTTCATGCTCTGCGAGCCGGCCCACCATCACCACCACGCCATCTGCCGCGTCTGCGGCCGCGTCGACGACGTGTCGTGCGCGGCGCTCGGGCAGATCGCCGAATCACTACGGGCCACCCTGGGCTTCGAGCTCGATGGCCACAACATGGAGTTTCTTGGAACATGCCGCAGCTGTCGTTAAAACCTCTCCTCGCCGCCGTGCTGCTCTGCGCCCTCGCGGCGTGCGGGCACGGCAATAGTACCGCCACGGCCACGGGGTCCGCAGCGGCCACGGCTGCGCCGGCAAGCTCCGGGCCGATCAAGGTCGTCACCACCATCTCCACGTTCGATTCGTTCGTGCAGGCCGTAGGCGGATCGCACGTGACGGTGCAGAGCTTGGTCCCCGTCGGCGCTTCGCCCGAAACCTATCAGCCGACGCCGCAAAACGTCGCCGTGCTCGCGCAGGCGAACATCCTGGTTGAAAACGGCGCGGGGCTTGAGACGTGGCTTGCGCGCACCATCAGCAACGCCGGCTCGAAATCGCTCCGCATCGTGGTCGGCACCGATGGCCTCCCCATCGTTAAGAATAATCCGCATCTCTGGATGGATCCCCAGTACGCCAAGCATTACGTCTCGCTCATCCGCGATGCGCTGGTGCAGTTCGATCCGGCGCATGCTGCCGACTATCGCGCCAACGCGGCCCGCTATAACGCGCAACTCGACGCGCTCACCGCGTCGATCCGGCGCAAGATCGATAGCGTCCCCGCCAAGAACCGCGCCATGATCGTCTTCCACAATGCGTGGCTGTACTACAACGCGCGCTTCGGCATTCGCACGCTGGGCTTTATCGAGCCTTCACCCGGCCAAGACCCCAACCCGAAAAACATCGGCAAACTCATCGATCTCGCGAAGGCGAACGGCTTGCATGCGATCTTTAGCGAGCCGGAGTATAGCCCGAAGCTCGCGCAGCAAATTGCGCGCAGCGCCGGCATCACCCTCGTGACGAACCTCTATGACGATTCGCTCGGCACCAAGCCCGAGGTGAGCAATTACATCTCGATGCTCAACTACGATACCGATATCATCGTGCAGGCGATGCGATGACCCAGCCCTCCGCCGAAGCCGTCCGCGCCACCGATCTCGTGGTGCAGTACGACGGTTTCGCCGCCCTCTCGGGGGCCACGTTCACCGTGCATTATGGCGAAGCGCTGGGCATCGTCGGGCCGAACGGATCGGGCAAATCGACGCTGCTCAAGGCGGTCGCCGGGCTGCTCGTGCCTGCCGGCGGCGAGCTCTGCGTGCTCGGCACGTCGCCGCGTAAGCTCCCACCCGGCGCGATCGCGTACGTTCCGCAAGTCGAAGCCATCGACTGGACGTTTCCGGCGACGGTGTGGGACGTGGTGGCCATGGGGCGTTTCTCGCGATTGAAATTTTGGCAGTTCTCGAGCGCGCACGATCGGGATGCGGTCGCTCGCGCGATCGATGCGGTCGGTATGACGCCGCTCGCGCAGCGGCACATCTCGCAACTCTCTGGCGGGCAGCAGCAGCGCGTCTTCGTCGCGCGCGCGATCGCCCAGGAGCCCTCGCTGCTCTTACTCGACGAGCCCACCACCGGCGTCGATGCGAAGACCGACGAAGCGCTGCGCTGCATCGTGCGCGATCTGGTCGCCAACGGCATGCCGGTGCTCATGACCACGCACGATCTCGATCGCGTCGGCGAATGGTTCGATCGCCTGATGGTGCTCGATCGCACCGTCCTGGCTTACGGGACGCCCGACGAGGTGGTTCAAGCCGGCACCTACGCCGGCATTCGCGAGCACACCCATACGCACGGCCATCTGAGGTACGACAAGTAGCATGGGAGCTCTGCTCGCACCCTTTCACTACGATTTCATGCAGCGGGCGTTCATCGCCGCGGTGTTCGTTGGGTTGCTCTGCTCCGTGATGGGCACGTTCGTCATCTTACGCAAGCTCTCGTTCATCGGCGACGGCATCGCGCACGCGTCGTTTGCCGGCATCGTCATCGCCTACTTACGCGGGTTGAATTACAATGTCGGCGCCGCGATCGTTGCGGTGATTACCGCGCTCGGCATCGGGTTCGTGCATCGGCGGGGAAAGATCTCGCTCGATACGACGATCGGTGTGCTCTTCACCGGCGCCTTCGCGCTCGGCATCTTTCTCATGAGCCGCCAGCAAAACTACGCGGTCGATCTGCAGAGTTTTCTCTTCGGCGATATCCTCGCGGTCGGGCCGAACGATTTGAAGATGATCGCCGTGCTCTCGGCGATCGTCGCGCTCGCCGTCGTCGTACTCTTTCGTTCGCTCATTTACACCACGTTCGATCCGGTCGTTGCGCAAGCGAGCGGCATTCGATCGGGTGTTACTGAGTACGTCCTTCTGGCTCTGCTCGCGCTCACGATTATCGTCGCGCTGCAGTCGGTCGGCATCATCTTGGTCGCAGCGTTGCTGGTAACGCCGGCCGCGGCGGCCTATCAGCTCACCTCGCGCTTCATGCCGATGATGCGGCTCTCGGCGATCTTTGGGGTCGTTAGTACCGTCGGTGGATTATATCTCTCCTATTATTTGGGTAGCTCCAGCGGCGCGACGATCGTGCTGTTGGCGACGGTGCTGTTCTTTATCGCCATGGGCGTGAAGCAGACGCGCGCGCTGCTCGCGCGTCGCTCGGGTGCGCGCTAGCGCTGCTCGCCTGCCCCGCGCACGACGAGCCACGTTTCGTCGCCGTTCGGGCTGAGGTAACCCGCAACCGCGAGCGCGTCCAACACCTCGTGCATGGCCGCGCGTTCGTTTTTATTCGGCATGCCGGCCCAACGCATCGCCAGATCGTGCAGCGTAACGGTCGTCTCGGGAACGAGCGCCGCGCGGAGAAAATCCGGCGAAAGCTTCACGCGTTCCATACGCCGCGCGACGGGTGCTAACGCTCGCTCGAACTCGTCGGCAGCCTGCAACTCGGGCACCGGCTCCGGTGCCGCCGCCGGGCTAGGCGCGGGGCCAGGCGCGGGCGCGGGGGCTTGAGCCGGCGGCGCGGGCGCATCGACGATGCGCGACATGGCGGCGTCGGCGAGCGCGGGCAGCAATTCGGCCAGAGCGACGAAGGCCGTCTGCCACGGCACCGCATTGATGCGCGCCCTGCGGCGCTCGAGGCCGCGCAGAATATTTGCGGCAACCCGCTCCGGCCGCGCCGCAAAGCCGCCCGACGAGCGCTGCATGCCCGATGCTTCCGAAAACTCCGTATCGACCGCGCCCGGATCGATGTACGACACGGCGATGCCCTCGCGGCGCAATTCGCGGCGCAATTGCGCGGCCGCGGCCCGCACGCCCGCCTTCGCCACGCAGTAGGCCCCAAAGCCCGGCGCCGGCACGCGGGCGAGGCCCGACCCGACGAACGCCACGCCGCCGGTAACGGCGCGCACGTGCGGCAGCGCGGCGCGCGTGATGCGGAGCGGCGCCGCTACGTGCAGTTCCCACTGCATCGCAATCGCTGCGTCACTCTGCTCCAGCAACGTTCCCGGGGCGCCCGTGCCGGCGTTGTTCACGAGAATATCGATGCGTCCGAATGCGCGAAGCGCGGTTTCGACGATGCGGGTTGGGGCCTCGGCGGCAAGGACGTCCGCCACCAGCACCTCGCACGTCCCGCCGGCGGCGCGAATGCTCTGCGCGATCTGCGCGAGCCGCTCGGCGCGGCGAGCCACCAAGAGCACGGCGAAGTTTGCGGCCGCGGCCTGCGTCGCAAGCGCGGCGCCGATGCCGGAGCTCGCGCCCGTCACGATCATCGTTCGCTGGAGCACTGCCGCTTCCACGCGCTCGCCGCGGAGCGCTTCGAGCAGTTCAACCGGTTTAGCGCTGGCAGTAGCGTTGATAATCATCCTCTATCCCTGATGGCAGCGACGCATAGTACGCCGCTTCGCTCACGATCGGCGGCGGCGGCGCCACGACGCTGCGTTGTTCGCCCGCCAGGCGCTGCAGCGCCTGCGCGACCGGCTTGACGCTGCCGTCGTTGCGCACGATGCCGAAGTGGAGCTCGTGTTGCGCGCGGTCGAACGGCGGCAACGCGGCGAGCGAGGCGTCGTAGTCGGCCCAGCACCACCACAGCGCTCCCAGGCCGCCGCGCGCGTGCACGCGATCGATCGCGGCGTAGGCATATTCGGCCATCTCGGCCTCGGTGAGGCAGGCGTAGGAAGCCGCGTTCGGCGGCAGGGCGGAGGGCGGCAGCGGCGGCTCTCCGGGTAGCGGAACGCGCTCGTAGGGCGAGACGGTCCCCGGCGGGCACGTCGGGTTGCCGAGCTCGCTGAAGAGCACCGGCTTCTCGCTACACGATTGCATGAGTTGCATCAAAAACGGCACGACCTCCGCATCCAAACGCCCGCGCGAAAAGGCGCTATACACCGGGTACCCGTGCATCGTGGCAAACGCCCATGGGCGCGCGATGCTCGAGGGGCGAAGGTGGCGGTCGCGCTCCAAATCTTCACCATGCGTCCCGGCGGTAACCGGCGCCCCGGAGGTTTCGTGCAGCGCGCTCGTGAGCCGCAAGCTCCACGCCGCAGCATCGGCGGGCGTACGCGGCTCGCGCAGGTTGGAAAACTCGTTGCCCAGGTCCCACGCATAGAGCGCCGGATGATTCCGCGCGCGTTCGCCCACGCTACGCGCGAACAGCTCCTGCGCCGCAAGGAGCCGTTCGTCGCCATAGAAGTCGCCGATACCGAATGGCGAAACGGCGCCGCCGGCGATCGTGCGAAAGCGGCCGTGCGGGCTCGCCGGATCGAGCGACCATGCCGGCAGCCAATTCACGCCGCTCATGTGGCCGCAAAAGAGCGTCGGCATCGCCTGCAAACCCGCCTCGCCGATGGCGCCCAGCATCGCTTCGAAATCTCCGAGCGCCCGCGCGTCGATCGTATCGATCGACGGCGCAAAGGTATCCCACGAGAGGAAGAAGCGCACGATCCCCAGCCCCAGCCCTTTGATGCGCGCCATGTCTTCGCGAATCTCGCCGAGATCGAAGCGTTCCCACATATACATCGCGCTGCGGCGCGGCCAGTAATTGATCCCGAGCTGAAAATCCGGCATGCGATCACCTTCCACATGCGTGCCCGGGCGCCCGCGCCCAGGGCGCTCGCGCGCGAAGGCAGAACGCCATCGCGGATGGCAGAAGCAACCAAGAAGCCGCTGGTCGGCATCATCATGGGCAGCCGCTCCGACTGGGAGACGATGTCGGCCGCGCGCGATACGCTGGCCGAGCTCGGCATACCGTGCGAGATGCGCGTGGTCTCGGCGCACCGCATGCCCGATGAGATGTTCGACTACGCCGAGCAGGCGCGGCAGCGCGGCCTGCTGGCCATTATCGCCGGGGCCGGCGGCGCGGCCCACCTCCCCGGCATGGTCGCCGCGAAAACGCCGCTGCCCGTCATCGGCGTGCCGGTGCAATCGAAAGCGCTGCACGGCATCGATTCGTTGCTGTCGATCGCGCAGATGCCGCCCGGCGTCCCCGTCGCAACCATGGCCATCGGCGGCGCCGTCAACGCGGCGCTCTTTGCGGCCCGCATCGTCGCCCTGCACGACGAAGGCGTGCGAGCCCGCCTTGCCGGTTACGTGCAAACCATGCACGACGCCGCGGCTGCGAGCAGCCCGGAATAATGCAATCGATCGGCGTCATCGGCGGCGGCCAACTCGGCCGCATGATCGCGCTCGAGGCCAAGCGGATGGGCTATCACGTGATCGTGCTCGATCCGCAGGAGCACTCGCCCTGCGGGCAGGTCGCCGACGAGCAAATCATCGCCTCGTACGACGATACGGAGGCGATCGAAGATTTAGGCGCTCGCACCGACTTGGTCACCTACGAATTCGAAAACATCGCAATCGCATCGGTGCAGCATCTCGAAGAGCGCGGCTACCGCATCACCCCGGCGAGCAACGTGTTGCGCGTTACGCAAGATCGCTTGCTGGAGAAGACGTTCGTCCGCGAGTGCGGCATCCCCACCGCCGATTTCCACGCGATCGATCGTGTCGAGGATTTGGCCGCAGCGGCGATGATGGTCGGGTTTCCCGCCGTGATGAAAACCGTGCGTGGCGGCTACGACGGCAAAGGGCAGTGGCGCGTGCAGTCGCTCGCCGAGGCTAAGGCCGCCTTCTCCGCAGCGCGCGGCGTGCAGGTGATCTTCGAACGCTTCGTGCCGTTCGTCAAAGAGCTGAGCGTTATCGCCACGCGCAACGCTCGCGACGAAGTCGTCACCTACCCGATCGCCGAGAACGAACACGACCACGGCATTCTGGCCATGACGCTGGCTCCGGCCCGCATTACCCAACGGCTCGCGGCGCGGGCGGCGCAAATCGCGATAACCATCGGGCGCAAGCTCGGCATCGTGGGAACCTACTGCGTGGAGCTCTTTCTCACGCAGAACGACGAGTTGCTCGTCAACGAACTCGCGCCCCGCCCGCACAACAGCGGCCACTACACGATCGACGCCGCCCAATGCTCGCAGTACGAGCAACACATTCGCGCGATTTGCGAACTCCCGCTCGCGCAGCCGCGCCTCCTCGCCAATGCGATCATGATGAACATCCTGGGCACCGGCGCCGGCGATCGGCTCGACGGCGTCGAGAAGCTCCTCGCCGACCCGTCGATCGAACTGCACATGTACGGCAAAAAGCACGCGGTCGCGCAGCGCAAGATGGGGCACTTCACGATGCTGCTCGACGGCCCGATCGACGACGCCGCCATCAAGCGCGCGAAGGCTGCGCATAAGCAGTTACGCTGGGCGGCTGCGAACTAGCGGGGAGCCCGGCACGGTACGTGGTTGGGGGAGCTGCGATTTTTTGGGCCCGCGCAGGATGCGCGCTTCAAAGCTTGCTTTGCCCAAAAAACGTAGCAGCGTTGGATTTTACAGGAGGTAAAATCCAACAGCGGTCCCCCAACCACGTACCGTGCCGGGCTCCCCGCTCCCCGCTACGAATCGAAATGCAGGCTCTTGGGCCGCTCCGGTACGTCGGTGTATGCCATCGGCCGATCCCACCAATCGTGCTTGCGCGCGCGCAGGCGTTCGGCGGATGGTTCGGGCGGCAGGCGCAGTGCCAGCGCCTTCTCGTAGGCGTCGATGTAGCGATCGATCATGCGTTCGGTCGTGAACTCCGCTTCGACGCGAGCGCGGCAGGCGTGGCGGTCGAGCGCCGCGAGTTGCGGTACGCGCTCGACGGCTTGCGCCACGGTATCGCACGCGAAGCCGGTTACGCCGTCGACGATGATTTCGGGCACCGATCCCATGTTGGCGCCGAGCACCGGCGTGCCGCACGCCATCGCTTCAACGAGCGTGAGGCCGAAGCGTTCGGGGCGGGTCGTCATGTGGACGAGCGCGAGCGCGTTTGAGAGCAGCTCGTTGCGCGCCTCGCGCTCGACCGCGCCGAGAAACTGCACGCGGTCGCCGTCGATGTGCGGCGCAACCTGTTCGCGAAAGTAGGTCTCGTCTTGCGGAATCGCCGCGATCTTCAGGCGCACGCCCGCGCGTTTGGCAATCTCGATCGCGAGATGCGTGCCTTTCTCGGGATGAAAGCGCCCGAGAAAGACGAGATACTCGCCGGGCTTGTCCTTAAAGGTGAACTCTGCCGGATCGATCCCGTTGTAGGTGGTGCCGAGATACTCGAGTCCCGGGTCGCGGTCGGCGTTGCTGATCGAACAGAAGAAGCTGCGCGAGGCGCAGGCGTAGTATGCGGCGAGAATCTGCGGCGAGGAGAAGCCGTGAATCGTCGTCACGACGGGCGGCGCCGGGCGCGCCAGCGCGTACGTCATCGGCTTCCAGTCGAAGTTGTTGTGGATCAAATCGAAGTCGCCGGCGCGCCGGAAGAGCTCGCCGATGTGGATGGCGCCGTAGACGTCGCCGTTGAGCGCGGGGTCTTCGTTGACGCCGATCGGCAGCACCGAAGCGAGGTGGCCTTCGAAGCGCGAGTTGCCGGTCGCGAAGAGCGTGACGTCGGCGCCGCGGCGGCGCATACCGTCGGCGATGTTGAACGCGATCTGCTCCCAGGGGCCGTATCCGGCGGGCGGCGTCGGCCACGAAATCGGCGCGAGCACCGCTAGGCGCAGGCCCGTAACGTCCATCACCCGGCGCGGTTCACGATCTGCCCGTCTTTGAGCACGGCGCGCACGTCGCGTAGCGCGCGCACGTCGGCGCCGGCGTCCGCTGCTACCGCCAGTAAATCGGCGGGCTCTCCGGGGGCGACGATGCCGCGGTGCAAGCCGATCAGTTCGGCTGCGACGGCGGTTGCGGCGTGGAGCGCGCGTTGCGGCGACATGCCGAGCAGCGTGTGCATCAGCTCCACTTCG
>DAHUXY010000275.1 GCA_027315505.1 Vulcanimicrobiota bacterium
AGCATCGCCGTCCGCGCAAAACCGGTCTCGAACGTCTGCATGCGGCGTCCGCGCGAAAGAAAGCGCCCTTCGTCGAAGACGCCATAGGTGGGCAAAAACATCTTGCGATGCACGTGAAGGATGCGCTCGACCTGCGGTTCCACCCGCACGTACAACGCGCTATTGTAAAACGTCCCGGCGTCGTTCTCGAAAAAACCGCTCGCGATATCGACGGTGGTCGTGCCGCCCGCTTTACGCCAAGCGTTTGCCATATCGCCGGCATATCGCTGCGAGGTGAGCGCGAGATCGTACACGGCGCCTTCGAGAAAATATCCCGTGCAGGCGGCTTCCGGCAACACGATCAGCTCCGGCGGATCCTGGACGAGCTGCGCGAAGGCTTCAACCACGGCCGCGAGGTTTTGCTCGTAGCGGCCTTTGAGCGGCTTGGTTTGGAGAATGGCGACGCGCAACTGCCGCGCGTCGCTTGCAATGCTAACCGGCGGTTCCACGAACGGCTACCTCCGGGTCCACCTCGCCGGCTTGCACGGTACCGATCCGTGCCGCGCACTCTTCGGCCGGGTAGGTCCAAATCTCCGAGAGCGTCGGATGCAGATGAGGAATCCGCATGAACTGTTGCACCGTGGCATTGAAGCTCATCGCAACGATCACTTCGTGGATGAGTTCGGAGCCCTGCGGGCCGATCACGGCTGCGCCCAAGATGCGGCCGCTCTCCGGATCGGCCATCATCTTCACGAATCCGTGGGTCTTGTTCAAACACTGCGCCTTGCCGTGTTCCGCGAAATCGTAGCGTCCGGCGACGTACGGAATCCCGTCGCGCTTGAGGCGCTTTTCGTTCATGCCGACGACGCCGATTTGCGGGTCGCTAAAGATCGTATGGGCGGCGACGACCGAGTAGTCCGCGGTTTCGTTATGGTTGCCGATCGCGTTACGCGCGGCAATTTCGCCCTGGTAGATGGCCACGTGGACGAGCGGATAGTCGCCGGTTACATCGCCGACGGCGAAGATGGCGGGATTGCTGGTACGCAACGTCGCGTCGACGTCGATGCCGGTAATCGGATGGTAGTTGACGTCGGCGAGTTCCAGCCCTAGGCCCTCGACGTTCGGGACGCGGCCCAGCGCGTAAAAGATCTCCTCGGCGGCCACCTCGGCCGCGACGCCGCCGGCTTCGAGATGCACCACCTTCAGGTGATCGCGGCGCTCGACCCGCACGACGCGCGCGTGATCGACCACGGTGATGCCCTCGTCACGATAGTAGAGCGTGAGCGCGTTGCCGACGTCGTCGTCCTGGTCGGTGAGTAGATGCCCGCTGCGAATCACCATCGTCGTCTTGGCGCCCATCCGCGCGAGAAACTGCCCGAGTTCGCAGGCGGTGTAGCCGCCGCCGAGCACGATTGCCGATTTGGGAATGCGTTCGAGTTCGAGAACCGCATCCGAATCCAGATAGCCCGTTTCGCGCAAGCCCGGAATCACTGCCGGCGAGACGCTGCTGCCGGTCGCGACGATGAAGCTCGACGCCTCCAGCACGATATCGTCGCCGACGTGCAATTCGTGCGCCGAATGGAATCGCGCTCGCCCCATGTGCAGCGGAAACGCGTTGATCCCCTCGATGCGGTACTCCGCGAAATCGTTGATCAGCCCGCGCTTGCGTTGCGCGATGAACGGCATGTCGAGGCGTAAGCTGCCGGCATGGACGCCGAGGCCGGCCGCCTCCCGCGCATCGTGGGCGGCATCGCTGGACGCGAGGAGGGCTTTGCTGGGCATGCATCCGCGCAGGATGCACAAACCGCCGAGGGGGCCTTCGTCAACCAGGGCGACGCTCGCGCCGAGATCGCGCGCCGTCCGCGCTGCCGCATACCCGCCGGAGCCTGCTCCGACGATAACCAGATCGTAGCGATGTCGTTCCATGTGTTTCTTTTCGGAGAGAGCGGCTGACGCGGCCGCTGCTAGCGCGGCCGTGCCCCAAGCCGATGAACCGACTCAATGAAGCGAACGGTTCCATTCGAATGGACCAAAATCGAGTGCGTCCGCGCATGATTGCCGAAAAAGCGTACCCCACGCACCAAATCGCCGTCCGTGATGCCGCTCGCGCAGAAGATCACGTTATCGCTCTTGACCAGATCGTCGATGAGCAGCAGGCGGTTCAAATCCCCGAATCCCATCGCGGTGGCCCGGTCGGCCTCTTCTTGGTGGCGCGGCTGCAGCCGGCCCATGAAATTGCCGCCCAGGCACTTGATGGCGGCTGCCGCGAGGACGCCTTCGGGCGCTCCACCGGTGCCCATCGCCACGTGAATGCCGGTCGATTCGATGGCCGTCGCGATGCACGCATCCACGTCGCCGTCCGAGATCAATTTAATCCGGGCACCCGCTTCGCGAACCTCCCGGATCAGGTCGGCATGGCGCGGCCGGTCGAGAATCACGACGCAGACGTCGCTGATCGGCTTATCGAGGGCGTTCGCCACCGCCTCGAGGTTCTCGCGCACGGAGGCGTCGAGATGCACGTAGGGGGCCGCCTTAGGGCCCACGGCGAGCTTCTTCATGTAGGAATCGGGGGCGTGGAGCAGCCCTCCGCGCTCGGCGATGGCCATCACCGCAATCGAGTTCGGCAGGCCGTTGGCGACCAAATTCGTCCCCTCGACGGGATCGACCGCGATATCGACCGGGGTCCCGCCTCGCCCGACCTCCTCGCCGATGAAGAGCATCGGCGCCTCGTCGCGCTCGCCTTCGCCGATCACGATGCGGCCGGCGATATCCATCTGCCCGAGCGCCTCGCGCATTTTTTCGACGGCGGCGCCGTCGGCGGCGTCGCGCTCGCCACGCCCCATCCAGCGCGAAGCTGCCAGCGCGGCGCTTTCGGTTACGGTGATAAAATCGAGACTATTGACCATGGTCACCATGGCTACAAGGCAAGCGGCGCTTTTCCTTGCAGGGCAAGCCTCGCTTGCGGTACGGGAGTCGCGCAACGCCCCGTATAAGTTTTGCGGCCGTGTCCGCTCACGTTCACGCGCCGCCCCGCGCGCGCCCCGTCACCATCGGCGATTTTCTCGCCGGTGGCCCTACCCCGCTCGTCGCCGTCCTCATCGCAGGATTCACGATCGGTTTCTTTGCGTGGTATACGCTCCTCGTTCCCCGCCACGATGCGATCGTCTCCGAACTTGGCTTGTTCGTCTGCACGCTTGGGGGCGCCGCAATCGCGGCATGGCTCTGGTTCGCATACGCCCGCTATTTTTCGCGACGGGCCGGTTCGACGTTCGCGCGCTCGCTGCGTTACGATGCCCTCACGTGGGTGCCGTTCGTCCTGCTGTGGCTGAGTTTCATTCTGCAGCCGCAGCAGACGCACGGCAGCCGCCTGTTCGTCGTTTGCCTCGCGCTGTTCTGTTTGGGTAAGGTCGCGATCGCCGCGCGTTTCAACCAGACGGTGCGCGAAGTGTTGCTCGATTTCGTGGCGACCCGCGTCGCGATCATCGTCATCGCCGAGCTCGCGGCGGTCATCATCGGGCAGCGCGCCGGCACGCACGTGGAAGAATCTTCGCACATCCTGCTCGCGGTGTGGGGCCGGTGGGATGCGGTGCACTACCTCGATATCGCGACCCACGGGTATCAAGGCACCGATATGGCCTTCTTCCCGCTCTACCCGCTGCTCATCAAGCTGCTGGGCTCGCTGGTCGGCAACCACCTCATAGCCGGGTTGCTCATCTCCAACGCCTCCCTCTTCTTCGGCTTACTCTTTCTCTACAAGCTGCTCGAGCACGAGTACGACCGGCCGGTAGCGCGCCGCGCCATCTTCTACATCTCGATCTTTCCGTCGGCCATCTTTTTCTCGGCAGTCTATACCGAATCGCTCTTTTTCATGCTGACGGTCGCCTCGTTCTACTATCTGCGCTCGCATCGCTGGTGGATCGGCGCGGCGGTCGGATTCTTCGCCGCGATGACTCGCGTCGAAGGCGTGCTCTTGGTCGTCCCGTTCTTCATCGAATGGCTCTCGACGTTCAAAGGCGATTACGCTCGCGGTCTCAAGAATCTCTACGCCGTCGGGCTGGTGCCGCTGGGGCTCTTTGTGTACATGGCGTACCTGTGGGTGTTGCGCGCCGATCCGCTCTATTTCTCCCACGTGCAGATCCATTGGAACCGGCACTTCGCGCCGCCTTGGGTGAGCTTCTACAACTCCATCCATCAAATTCTCACCGCGACGCAGGCGCAGACCGTTGCCAATCAAGCGCTGGAGATCGCGTTCACGGTCTTGATGATCGCCGTGCTCGTCGGCGGCTGGCGACGGCTGCGTCCTTCGTATATCGCCTACATGGGGCTTTCCATCCTCATTCCCATGTCGACCTCGAGCCTCATGAGCATGCCGCGCTTCGCCCTCGTGCTCTTCCCCATGTTCGCGATCCTCGCGCGGTGGGGTGATAAGCCGTGGATCAATAATCTCATCGTCGCGTTCTCGCTCCCGCTGTTGGGGCTTTTCACGGTTCTCTTTGCAGATTGGTATTGGGTTGCATAACGGTTTAACGGCGATCGCGCAACGGCGCGGGGTTCGCCAGTTCGTCAAATTCGGGATCGTCGGCGCGTCCGGGTTCATCGTCAATCTGATCGCGTTCACGCTGCTGCAGCGCGTGGTGCCCCACCACGATCAGGCCCTGCAGTACAACGTGATCTACTCGATCGCATTTCTTGCCGGCGGCGTTTCCAACTATTACCTCAACCGCATCTGGACGTTCCGATCGACCGGCCACGCAGTCCGCGAGGGCGCGCAATTTATGAGCGTCTCGCTCATCGCCCTCGCCGTCGGGCTCCTGGTATCGGCCATCGTCGGACCCTACCTCGGACACGGGCACAGAACGTGGTTCATCGGGACGGTCGCCGGCATCTTCGTCAACTTCTTCCTGAATAAGTTTTGGACGTTCAAGCACGCGAGCTAAGGTGGTGGAGCCTGGGCCTCTTTGCGATCGCGCTATTGGCGATCGGACTGCGGCTTCACGGCATCCACAACCCGATTCTCGACCACCCGAACTGGCGCCAAGGCGACACCGCGAGCATCGCGCGCAATTTCGCCCGGCTCAAGTACGACATTCTCTATCCGCAGACGAATTACGACGGCCCGCCGCCCAACTACGTGGAGCTGGAACTGCAGATCGTTCCGTTTCTCGCAGCCTCGCTCTATAAAATCTTCGGCGTCCACGTCATCTTCGGGCGTGTGATTAGCCTCGCGTTCAGCGTGGGGTGCGTCGTCGTCGTCGGCCTGTTCGCGCGCTGGCTCTTTCGCAGCTCGATCGCGGGATCGATCGCCGCATTCTTCTTTGCGGTCTTCCCCGGAAGCGTCTATTACGGGCGCACGTTCACGCCCGATACGACGATGGTCTTCTTCCTCACGGCCGCGCTCTATGCGACGAGCCGGTTGCTCCTTGAGGACGAGACGCTCGCGCCCAGGCCGTTAGCCCGCGCCGCGGCCCTGATCGTCTTTGCCTATCTTGCCAAGCCCGTTTCGGCAGCGGGCATCGTGCCGATCCTCGGCGTCATGTGGGAACGGTTGCGCTCGGGGAAACCGACGCGTCCGAGTGCGCTGCTCGTCCTCTTGGTCGTGCCGCTGATGATCCTCGCGCTCTACACGCAACGCGTCAACGCGCACGCGGAATGGCATTGGGCCAGCGCCATCACCACCCTCCATGTGATCCCGGCGCTCAAAGCCGCACTGACCACCGGCAGCGGTTTCGCGCTAAAGTGGGCGCAGTTCGTCGCCGTC
>DAHUXY010000276.1 GCA_027315505.1 Vulcanimicrobiota bacterium
CTGCTGCGAGCCCGCCGATTCGACGAGATGGCCGAGGCGCTCGTAACGCGCACGCGCGAACGGCTCTCGGCATGACCACGCAGACGCTCGTGATGTTCGGCGTCTTCGTCGCGATCACGCTGGTGGTCACCTACTGGGCCGCCGGACAGAGTTCTACCGGCCGCGGGTTCTACGCGGCGCACCGTTCGATCAGCGGCGTCCAAAACGGCTGGGCCATCGCCGGCGACTACATGTCGGCCGCTTCGTTCTTAGGCATCACCGAGCTCATCGCGTTCGGCGGGTTCGACGGGTTTATGTACGCGGTCGGCTGGCTGGTCGCGTATCTCGCCGTGTTGTTTCTCATCGCCGAACCGCTGCGTAACGCCGGAAAGTACACGATCGTCGACGTGATTGCGTTTCGCTTACGCGGGCGCGAGGTTCGCGCCATTGCGGCGATTTCGACGCTCGCGATCACGCTGTTCTACATGATCGCGCAGATGGTCGGGGCCGGATCGGTGGTCGACCTGCTCTTGCCGCAGGTGGGCTACACGCCGGCGATCGTCATCGTCGGCCTCTTGATGGTGATCTACGTCTTGTTCGGCGGGATGCTGGCGACCACGTGGGTACAGATCATCAAGGCGGCACTGCTGCTCTTTACCGCCCTAATGCTCTCCGTCTTGGTCCTCGCCCATTACGGCTTTTCGATAGCGGCATTCTTACAAGCCGCCGCAAACCTGCGGGTCGATCACGTCGCCACGAACCTTTTACAACCCGGCGCCATCTTCAACGGTACGCACGGAGCCCTCGACCTCATCTCGCTGAGCCTCGCCCTGATACTGGGAACGGCCGGCCTCCCGCACATCCTCATGCGATTCTTCACGGTGCCGACCGCGAAAGCCGCGCGTTCGTCGGTAGCCTGGGCGATGGTGTTGATCGGCGTCTTCTACCTGAGCACCTCGGTGCTGGGCCTGGGAGCGGCGACGATCGTCGGGCAAGAACACATCGGGAAACGCGTAACCGATACGCAAGCGATCCGGTATATCATCCGCCACCCGGCCGAACAGCACGACCTCAATAACGATTTGCGAAAAAACGGCTACCTCGTCCCCGTACGCAACAGCAATCTCGCCGCGCCGCTACTCGCCAACGCCCTCGGAGGCGGTTTGCTGACCGCATTCGTTTCGGCGGTCGCATTCGCAACGATCCTGGCCGTGGTCGCGGGACTGACGATCGCCGCATCGTCGGCATTCGCCCACGACATTTGGTGGAATCTCGTGCGTAACGGCGCGGGCGAAGAGCAAGAGTACGTCTTCGTCGCGCGCCTCACCGCAGTCGTCGTCGGCCTGCTCTCGATCGTCCTTTCGATCGGCCTGCGCGAACAAAACGTCGCATTTCTGGTAGGATTGGCGTTCGCGGTCGCAGCCAGCGCCAACGTCCCGGCGCTCGTTTTTGCGCTGCTATGGAAGCGTTTCTCGCGCGCGGGTGCGATCGTCGGCATGCTCTGCGGCCTAGTCTCGTCGCTGGCCCTGATCGTCGTCGGCCCCGCCGTCATGGGCGCGCACGCGCTCTTTCCGCTCGACAATCCCGGCATCGTTTCGATACCGCTTGGTTTTATCGGCGCGATCGCCGGCACGCTCCTGGTCCGCGACCCCGAATCCGAAGCGATGTACGCCCAACTCCACGTGCGCGCAGAAACAGGCATCGGCGCCGAAGTTTAGCGCTCAACTCGTGGGCGTTTGCGCTAGTGCGGTTTGATGGAGTAGTGGCTGGTGATGCGCATGCCGTATGCGCCCGGAGCGACCGCAAACGTGATGAAGTATTCTTGATTATTGGGATCCACCACGTCGGCCGTTACGCGATAGGTTCCGTCGGCGTTCGGCGTCGCGCTCACGTCGTTGACGATGGTGCCGGGTTGCAGAAACGTCTCGGTGGGCACCCCGCTTTCGAGGTACGACGTTGCCAGCGCGCGATCGCCGTGCATCATCGCGCTCAGGTAGGCGCGAACGACGGCGCTCGCACCGCTGCTGCCGGTTGCGTTCTGCGGGTTCAGAGGGGTGGGCGACGCTGTCGGACGAGGTGCACGGGTAGGGCGCGGAGCCGTTGTCTTCGCGACGGCCGGCGGTAGCGTTACGGCGGGCTTGGGCGTGGCCGGTTTCGGCGTTGCGGCAGGCCGGAGCGAAGCGGGCGCGGGCGTGATAATGATCACCGCGCTCGCCGGTGCGCTTGACGGCGTGGCGGTTGGAAGCGCGCTGGGCGTGGACGTCGGGCGCGGCGTGCGTTTTGGCGTTGGCCGCGGCGTGGGACTTGGAGTCGCGGCCACCGGCGTTTCGGTAGCAATCGGCGTAGGCAGGGCCGTAATCGAAGGCAGCGGGGTCGGCACCCGCACCGCAGGCCCTCCACCGAAGAAATGCGCCAATACGCCGCCGAGCAAAAGCCCGAGCAAGATGACGGCGATCACCAATGGAAAAATCGGCAGGCCGCCGCCGCCGCGATCTCCACCGTCGTCGTACTCGATGCGCCTGCGGCGCGGCCCTTGATTCACGGTGAAGCGAGCCGCGCGAAGATGCCGTCGGTAACGCTGGCCGGCAACGCATCGACCAGCAAAGGATGCGTTTGCACGAACAGCGTCGTGGCTTCTTTCAGAACGCCGACGTTACTGCCCGCATATCGAACAAGGCTCGCCACCGCCGCGGGATCCGCGCACTCGATGCGGTCCAGCGCAACGCCGGCTGCCTCGGCCGCGTCTTCGGACGATTCGCCGCGATCCCGGAACGCTTCAAAAACCGAAGCGACCATGGCCGCCCGAGCCTCCGAGGGCATGCTGCCCACACGCTCTTCGAGCGCGGTGGCTAATTCGTTCTCACTCATCGTTGCAACAAGCTTCTCCGCCGCGCTAACGAGCGTCCCGGAGGGCACGTTCCCAAATTGGGGCATCACGGCACTACCGTACTCCCCAACGGCAGGCGGCTCCTCGAAGCAGCGCAAAAAGAACCAGCGTGATCCGCGTGAGGGTACCACTCGATCTCCATGCCGTTGCCGCAGGCGGCTCGGTGGCGTTCGCATTGGCGACGCCGCTGCGCGTACGCGCGCTCATCGAGATGGCCGTTCGCGAAGCGATCGGGGCGCGTGCGCCGCACGACAAATTTCTACGTACGATCCGCTACACGCTGGCGGGCCTGGCTGCAGGCGACTTTACGGTCGATATCGACGGACGCATTTTTGCCGACCCGGATGCGGTCGTCGTCTGCGAAGGGATCGCCGACGTGCGGTTCTTCGCAGGCACGCACCGCCGCCGCGCCGGCGCAGAGCGCTAGTCCGCCTAGTGCTTCTCGCCGCATACCACGCCCTGCGCCTGACGGTCGTTCGCGCCGGCTTTTACGCCGGGTGCATCGCCGCGGCGATCGTAGCTCAAGCCGCGGTCGTCCTGTTGTGGCGGGCCCCCGAAGCCATCGTCATCGCGCAGGCCACCATCTTACCGATCCTCTCCGCGATCGTGTACGCCTTCGCCTACGCGGATACGCAAGCCCGGGAGACGCCCGATGCGCAGGTATGGCTGCGCGTCTTGGAACGGAGCTGGGCTGTTATTGCGATCGACTATGGGCTCAACGCCATCATCGGCGCGGCACTCGGGAGCCCGCAGAGCAACGCGAGCGTCTTCGGTGCGCTGGCGGGCGGGCTACTCCTGTTCCTCACGGCGCTCTTACTCTTCGCAGACGTCAGCGCCACGGTGGATGACGGCGACGGAACGCTGCTGCTGATCCCGCGCTCGATCGTGCGCAGCATCGCGGCCGCGCTCTATCCTGGAAATATCCTCGGCGCGATCGCGATCGTTTCGATCGAGTTGGTCTTGGCCATGATCGAGGGCCTTCTCTCGCAAGCGCTCGTTACCGCACACGTCGCCCACGCGCTGCTCTGGGCGAGCGTCCCGTTGACGACGGTCGCCACCGTGCCGATCGGGATCTATACGACGCTGCTCTATCTGCGGCGCCGGAACAAGGAGCCATCCGCCACATAGCCCTTGTCGCGGGTGATACTGTTATAGAGAAGGCCGCCATCTGGAAGCTCTCGATCGAAACGGAGTCGTACCATCTCACATCCGCGGGTAGCGTCGATCGCGTTGATCGTCGCGGCGATATTGGCAACGGCTCGCCCGGTTGCAGCAGACCAACAATATAACGTCATCGGTAACGACAGCTATCATATCGGCGGCGCTGACGGGCAGCACACGCACATCGCGTACGCCGGCGTGCAGCGCCTGCGCGTCGTACGCAACGGTCGCAATATCGACTACGTGGCAAACGTTCGATACACCCGGTCCCAAAGCGGCGGCAGCACGGTCGTCCACGCCAGCTTCGTCCAGGTCCTTCGGCCGGACGGATCGTTCACCGATAGCGACGATGCCGACCCCGATTTTCTTACGATCCTCAATCAGCCGTTCGCGGTAACCCTCGATCCCGTGACGCTGCGAGCGATCGAACACCTGCACGGCAAGGTTCCTTTTGAGGCCAATTCGCCGCTCGGGCACGCCACCTTGACCGGGTATCTCAGCCCCGGGGCTCGCGGACTCGTCAGCGGCCATCCCGTCGTCGGCGTCGCCTTCGAAGCCGATGGGCCGATGACCGGCGGGCTGCCCGAGCGGGTCGCTTCGAGCTCGATTACCGGAACGATTCGCATGGACGGCACCGCGTACTACGCCACACAGAGCGCGCTGCTCATGGCGCTCGACGCTCGCCTCACCATCGTCGGGACGTTAAAGAACGCCGCAAACGCGATGCCGGTGCGGATCGTCTACCGTCGTTCGATCCGGGCTACCGACGCGCCGCCGCCCTCGTCAAAAGGCGACGAGCTCCACCTCAAGGGGATGCCGGAACGGTAGCTCGTCGAGATGGGTGAGCGGCGTGAACGCGAGATGACTCTGATGGCAATCGATCAGCATCTCGATACCGCGCTTCACCGAACCCGTCTCGTCGATGTATTTCGAGAGCTTTTTCATGAAATACGTGCGCGGATCGCTCAATACTTTTGCGTAGTAGGGATCGTCGGTGAGCGCGTTGGGCGGAACGCCTTCTTTTGGTACGAGCCAGACGAACGAGGGGTCTTCGTTGTGACGATATCCGATCAACACGAGCGGGACGGCACGCGACGAGTCGAGTGCCGGTAAAAAACTACACATCGTGTATGCGTCGAATGCTATTTCCGTCGGTTCGATGACCCTTCCCATACGTGCCTCTTTCGTTCTTGGCGATGCCTGGATGAGACGTTTCTAACAGGTTTCCGCACCCCCTCTCGCGATGCTGAGGAGTTTGCGCCCCCGGCGTGAAACCAGAGGCGCACGGGGAGTGGTCTCTGGCCTCGTATGAGCGCGCTCGCACCACTCCTCCATGGAGTATACGTGCCACCAGTGGTCCCGCAGGTCTCGTCGACGGGTAATCGTCATGCGAAGCCTGCGCCGAGTCCCGAAACCTTCGATCGTATCGTAGACGACTACCAGCGTCGGCTCTACGGATTCGCCCTGCGCATGACCGGCAATCGCGAAGATGCCGAGGAGATCGTGCAGGATGCGTTCGTGCGCGCCTACCGCGCGCTCGGTAAGATGTCGATCGAGCAGCGGACGGATCTGCGCCTGCAGCCGTGGCTGTACACGATTACGCTCAACGTCACCAGAAATCGCCTCCGCAGCAAGCGGCCGACGAACGTGGCGCTCGACGCGCTGGCCGACCCCGACGCGCTCTTGCGCGAATCCAACGAAGGGCCGCAGCAGCCCGAAACGATCGTGGAGCAAAACGCGGAGGTCGCGCTGGTCGAACGCGCGCTCCTGCAACTCCCGATGCATCTGCGAGCCGCGGCCACGCTGCGCTTCATCGAAGGCCGCAGCCACCCGGAGATCGCCGAGATTCTTCACCAGCCGATCGGCACGGTTAAATCACACGTCCATCGGGCCGTGCGCATTCTGCGCCGAATTCTCGGGCCGCAGATCGGACGGCTTGCCCCCGAAGGAGCCCCTCTCAATGCGCTGTCGTGACGTCGATGTGCTGTGGGACGACGTCCGCGGCGAATGCCAAGCCTCGCTCAAAGATGCCGTCGAAACCCACTTGGGTGGCTGCACTCACTGCCAGGAAATTTACGAAGAGTACGAAGGCGTGGCATTCTGCCTCTCCTGTCTGCCGCAACCCGAACCGTCCTGCGATCTCGCCAAGCGCGTCGTCGAGCACATCGCCGCGCTCAAACACAAGGGCGCCAAGACGATCGCGCTAACGTGCGTCGGCACGCCGATCGGAAAACTCTACGTCGGGTTTACCGACGGGCGAATCGGGTACATCGGCCTGGATACCGGTGAGAGCTTCCAGAGCGTACAGGCCCGCGTCGAAGCGCGGCTACGGCGTCCGGTCGTAGCGGCCGAGCCCCCACCGTGGCTCCAAGAGACGCTCGAGCGGTTCTTTGAAACCTGGCAAATCGACGACGCCGTCATCGACATCAGCACGCTCACGCCGTTCGAACAAGCCGCACTCCTCGCCGCGGCCCAGATTCCGCCGGGCGAGGTGCGTTCGTACGGATGGGTGGCTTCGCAAATCGGCCGGCCACGCGCCGCCCGGGCCGTCGGCCAGGCGATGGCGCGAAATCCGCTCCCGCTCCTGCTGCCCTGCCACCGCGTGGTCGACTCAAGCGGAGACCTCCACAATTACGGGTACGGACTCGAGATGAAAGCGACGCTTCTACGCATGGAAGGCTACCGCGTAGAGAGGTAGCCCGTGAGCGAACGCCAACCTTAACGAAGGTGGCAAGGAATGTCTTAGTCGTCGGCTTTGAGCCGTTCGGCGGTGAAAAAGTAAGCCCGAGCGATATGGTCGCGCGAGCGCTGGAGGGTCGTTTGATCGCCGGGCGCTCGATTGTCGTGCGCGTCCTCCCGGTCGAAACGCGAACGCTGCGCGAGCGGCTGGAAATCGTCCTTCGCGAAGCCGACCCGGATATCGTGATCGCGATCATGCAATTCGGCGGACGTCCGGCTCTCTCAATCGAGCGCGTTGCCGTTAACGTCATGGATTTCGAGCATGCCGACAACCAGGGCATCGCGCGCAAAGGCGATGCCATTTCGCGTGGCGGAGCCGACGCGCGGCTCTCGAATCTCCCTTTCGACCGCATCCTCGAATCCTGGCATGCGAACGGCGTCCCCGGCTTCGTCTCCAATGCGGCCGGAACGTTCATCGGCAACCAGGCACTCTACGAGCTCCTGGGCCTAACCGAGAGCGCCGTGCCGCCGGTACTCTGCGGCCTCGTACACCTACCCTATTTGCCCGCACAAGCAATCAATGCCGGAGCGGATTCCACCCCGTCGATGTCCTTCGATCTTATGAAAAAAGGGCTCGAACTGCTGATAGAAGCCGTCGTCCCGTGGATCGAGCAACGCACGCCCGAAGCGGCCAAGACGCGCGATAAGGGCAAGCAGATGTGGATTCCACGTGGCGTAAAGGAAGTAGAACGCTGAGCGACCCACGGATCATCGCCATCCCCGACATTCACGGTCACGCGAAAGGCGAGCACCGGCCATTCGCCGAGGAGCGCCCGATCGCGTATTCGCCGCGTATGCTGTTTTTGTGGTTCTATCATGCTTGCCGGCGCGGATCGCCGCGCTTCCTCATGGTCACCGACCACGTTAATTACCTGACGTTTGAAGACCCCGGTGCGGTACACACCGTCCGTCGCGCGCTGAAGCTGGCCCACGCCGGCGATCTGTACGGCGCAGCCGAGACGGCCGGCGTCGACGTCGCTCATGCGGCCGTCGTCTCCGAAGGGCTCCGCCGCGGGATGCGCTTCTCGATCGGCGCGGAGGTGGACAACGATCCCCGCTCGCGTCCGGACGCGCAGAATATCGTGGATGCCATGCGCCCGGACGGCATCATTCGATCGGTGCATTTTCTGACCATCGATCATCCCGAAAAAGGCGCCGAATGGCCGTGGCCGTTCGACAACGCGGAGTTTTCGTATCTGTTCGACGTCGTCGGAACCGAGCGCACCTGGGAGCTCTACATGGAGCGCTTGCTCGACGACATCGAGAAGCTCCCCGGCCACATCGTCGGCCACTTCTACGTTCCGGCCAGCTTCGGCCACTGGCCCGAGCCCGCGGCACTCGAACGCTACGAGGATCAACTCCTGGATGCGTGCCTTGCCCGCGGCATGGCGATCGAAATCAATTCCCGTTTCCTCTACCGCGAGACCGACGAGCAGCAGCGCGCCAAACTCATCGACGCCTACAAGCGCCTGATGCGCAAAGCCAAAGCCAAAGGCGTCGGCATCGCGATCGGCTCGGATGCGCACAGCCCGCGAGATCAAGGCGGCGGTTTCGAAACCATCCTGCAAATGCTCGACGACTGCGACGTCAACGAACTGCTCTTCCCGGTCGGCGGCCGTCTGCTTCGCGTCGTTCTACGAGCGACCAAGGAGCACATCGAGCAGCAAAAGCAGCCCGAGCCGAGCCAGGCCGGCAGCAGCATCAGCGGATTCAGCCGCGCGGAGCTGGGATTGCCGGAGGATCTCGAGACCCGCGAAATCGGCGGCAAAGTCCGCAGCGAAGGCGCGAAAAAGCGCGGAACAGGGCCCGCCCGTACGACCAAAAAACCCGCCGCATCGACCGCCGCGCCGAAGGCGAGCTCGCGTCGCTCGGCCGAATCGGCCGCATCGTCCTCCAAGGCGAAAGAAGCCAAGACTGCGGCTCCGGTGCCGGAGGCCAAGGCGCCCAAGGCAGCTCCGGTAGCCAAGGCTCCCAAGGCCCCGGCAACCCCGGTCAAAACCGCGAAGAGCCCCGCTCCCCCGGCGAAAGCGGCGGCGACAAAGGCAGCCACGGCGAAGAAACCGGCCCTCAAGACACCGGTGAAAGCGGCGGCCAAGCCCAAGCCCAAACCGGCAGCCAAAGCCAAGCCCGCCGCGGCCAAGGCCGTCAAAGCGCCGGCGAAAAAAGCGGCGGCGAAAGCCCCCGCAAAAAAGGCCGCTCCCAAGGCCGCTCCTAAGAAGGCCGCACCGTCAAAGAGAGCCGCCGTCAAACGCAC
>DAHUXY010000141.1 GCA_027315505.1 Vulcanimicrobiota bacterium
AACGCGACGACCGCCTCGAGCCGAACGACGACGACGTGGTGGCAGCCGCGCGCCTAGCCGCGCAGCATTCGTAGGCAAAAACCGGAACGAAGGTTCCGATCGATTACACCGAGCGCAAACACGTCCGAAAGCAAAAAGACGCGCCCCCCGGCCTCGTGTGGTATACGGATTTCAAAACGATCGTCGTTACTGCAGCGCAGTGATTGTTGACTGCACGTAGATAGCCGGTGACGCGAAGGCGCTCCGGTGGTGTGGGGAACCTGCGATTTTTGTGCAATCGACAGGATGTCGAACTTCCTTTGAATGTTGCACAAAAACGCAGGAGTCGGAAGCGCGCAGGATGCGCGCTGACGAACGTTTCCCCACACCACCGGAGCGCCTTCGCGTCACCGGCGGTAGCTAACGAAAAGTCTTACGCGAGGCGCTTTTCGCAGGCAGCCCAATCGGTATTAGCAAGGAACGCTTCGATGTACTTCGGGCGGTCGGCCGGTTTGTAGTCGCGGAAGTACGCGTGCTCCCAGATGTCCAGCACGACGATCGGTTTGAATCCGGCGGGATGTCCCATCTCGTGTTCGGTGATCCAGTGGTTCGTGATCTGGCCGTTGGCCGGATCCAAATAGGCGATCGCCCAGCCGATGCCGCGCATCGCGCCGACGGCCGAGAAATCTTTCTTCCATGCATCGAACCCGCCGTACGCCGCACCGAGCGCGTCGTAGAGTTTGCCGGATTTCAGTTCGGTCGGGCTCTTGGTCATGTTGTCGAAGTACAACTCGTGCAATCGCATGCCGTTATACTCCCAACCGAGCCGGCGCACGAGTTCGGCGTACGCGGGGTCGGAACCGACGTTCTTGCCGGCCGCGCGCAATTCGCCGATGCGCTCGTTGAGCAAGTTGGTGTTTTTGACGTAGCCTTCGTAGAGGCCGAAATGAATCTGTAGCGTCTCATCGGAGATGCCCGTAAGACTCGAAAGTTCCCATTTATGCGGTGTATAAACGTTCATGCGAGGATTCTACCCTTCTCAGTTCGTTGACGTATCACGGCCTCTTCGGAGGCGCGTGGCCTTCTTCTTGCGACCCGGAGCGGTCCGGTTGGGATGCGTCCGGTACGAGGACGATTTTACCGATGTGGCGGCTGGACTCCATGCGCTCGTGGGCCCGTGCGGCTTCGCCGAACGTATAGATCGAGTCGATCGCCGGTACGATGGCCATGCGCGCTTCGAGCAGGGGCCAGATGCGTTCGCGAAGTGAGCGAGCGATTGCGGCTTTCTCGGCCGTCGTGCGCGCTCGCAGGCTCGAGCCCATGATCGTCCCGCGTTTGCGCATCAACGCGCCGATGTCGATGGTTGCGCCGGCACCTCCCGCGGTTGCGATGCAGGCGATACGTCCGTCGGTGGCGAGGCACTCGACGTCGCGCGCGATGTAGTCGCCGCCGACGATGTCGAGGATCACGTCGACGCCGCGGCCGCTGGTGAGGCGCGCGATCTCAGCCACGAAGTCGTGTTCGCGATAGTTGATCGCGGCGTTCGCTCCGTACTCGATGCAGGCCGCGCCCTTCGCGTCGCTTCCGACGGTGACGATCGCGCTCGAGCCGAGCGCACGCGCGAACATGATAGCCGTCGTTCCGATGCCGCTCGAACCACCGTGAACGAGCAACGTCTCGCCCGGTTGTAGACGCGCCCGTGTGAAGACGTTGTCGAAGACCGTGAACGCGTTTTCCGGGAGTCCGGCGCCTTCGATGAACGACCACGTGGACGGCAGCGGTAGGACCTGCCCGTATGGGACCGTGACGTATTCGGCGTAACCTCCGCCGTTGCAGAGCGCGACGACCCGATCGCCGGCCCGGAGCCCGTCGGTAGCCCCGCCCAATGCGACGATCGTCCCCGAGACCTCGAGGCCCAGGACCGGCGACGCACCGGGCGGCGGCGGGTACGAACCCGCCCGCTGGAGCGTATCGGCGCGGCAGACGCCGGCCGCCTCGACTTCGATCAGCACTTCGCCCGCGCCGGGCGTCGGCGTGGGCCCTTCGGCGACGTAGAGCACGCCCGCCGGCCCCGGATTTGCAAACGCGATGTAGTTCACGGCTTTGAGAGTACCCACATCGAGTTCAAGAGTCCCGCGTCAGGAGCATCGCATCACCGAAGGAGAAAAATCGGTAGCGCTCTCGGACGGCGGTCCGGTAAGCGCGCGCGATCCGCTCGCGGCCGGCAAAGGCGCTGACCAGCACCAGCAGCGTGGAGCGCGGCAGGTGAAAATTCGTGATCATGGCGTCGACGGCTTGAAATTGGAAGCCGGGCGCGATGAAGATGCCCGTCTGCTGCTCTCCCGGTTGAACGCGGCCATCGGCCAGCGCGCTTCCCTCCAGGGCGCGAACGACGGTGGTGCCCGCCGCAACGACCCTGCGCCCTTCGCGGCGCGCTTGCATGACGGCCTCGGCGGTCGCCTGCGGAATATGGAATCGCTCGGCATGCATCACGTGCTCGTCGATACGCTCGCTCTGCATGGGCCGGAACGTTCCGATCCCGACGTCGAGCGTGAGCCGGACGATCTCGATGCCGGCGCTCGCGAGCCCTTCCAATACCTCGGGAGTGAAGTGCAGCGAAGCGGTCGGCGCGGCCACGCTGCCCGGCGTGCGCGCAAAGACCGTTTGATAGCGGGCTTGGGCTTCGTCGCTGTCGTTTTTGATATACGGCGGCAGCGGCAGCCGGCCCGCGCCGGCCAGAAATGCTTCGAACGGACGATCGAGCGCGAAGGAAACTTCACGCATCCCGCCGTCGAGTTCGCGCTCGACGCGCGCGCTGCCGAACCCCTCGAACGCGATGCGTTCGCCCACCCGCAGCCGGCGGGCCGGGCGCGCGAGCGCGATCCAGCGCGTTGCGGCGGCATCGTAGCGCATGGACTCCGCGGGATGCAACAGGAGCAATTCGACGCGTCCCCCGGTCCCTTCGCGGCCGACGCGCGTACCGAAGATGCGCGCGGCGATCACGCGCGTTTCGTTCAGAACGAGCAGGTCGCCGCGGCGCAACAGCTGCGGCAGGTCGCGAAAGACGCGATGTTCGACGCCCGCGGTGCCGACGACCATCAGGCGGCTCGCGTCGCGCCGTTCCGCGGGATGCTGGGCTATGAGGTCGGCCGGGAGGTCGAAATCGTAGGCGCTGGCTAGCTGGTCGATAGACGTTGGTGCTCCAGCTCGAGGAAATTCGTCAAACGCTTCCTGTCGTCGTCCGTCGCGTCGACGATCAGGATGCCGACTTGAAAGGTGTCGTCGTTGAAGCCCTTGATCCATCGCACTTGGCCGCGAAGCCGCAAGAACGGGCTGCGCTTCATCGTCAGCGTGTATTTGGTCCCGACCGGGAGATACTGATCGACGATCACGCGCATCCCGGTCGGCGAAATATCCGCGACCGCGCCGCGAAAGAGCATGGCCGAGAGCGGATCTTCCACCACCACGTCGATGAATTTGCGCAGCCGCAAGGCGTAACGCCTATCGTTTTCGTCGTCAGTCATGCCCGACGTCGGTTCCCGGAA
>DAHUXY010000178.1 GCA_027315505.1 Vulcanimicrobiota bacterium
TGCGCCAACGCGAGAATCGATTCGATCCGCGCGAGCCCCGCTCGCGATGCGGGCGTGGTGCACAGCGGACGCAGGCGCTCGATCGCATCGCGATCTCCGCGCAACGTTGAAAGCCGGACGACGTCTTCGCCGAACGCGCGCAAGGCCACGAGATTCCGTTCGGCGAGCAGTTCCTTGCAACGCACCAAGTCGGCCCCGCTCAAACCGAGTTCCCCCAGGACGCCGTCGACGATCGAGGAGTCGTTGATGTCGAATCGCGCGTCGCCGAGCCCCACTGCATCGAGCGTTTCGATTGCCATGCAGAGCGCTTCGGCATCCGCGCCGGCCTCGGGCGCACCGATGAGTTCGGCACCCGCCTGCGTAAATTCGCGCATTCGGCCGAGTTGCGGTTCTTCGTAGCGAAAGGCCGAGGCTACGTACGAGAATCGTAACGGAAGCGACGCACCGCGCATGCGGGAGGAAACTAAACGAGCGATCGGCGTCGTCATCTCCGTTCGCAACGCGAGCGGCTGGCCGAGCGGATCGGCAAAACGAAACGTCTGCTGCATCAGGCGCTCGCCCAGGCCGCGTTCGAGTACCTCGTAGCTTTCGAAGGTCGGCGTGAGCACCTCGGTATACGACCAGCGCCGAAACACGTCCCGGATGCGTTCTTGCACGTCGCGTTTGAAGGCGTACTCCTGCGGCAGCCAGTCGCGTACGCCCGGCGGGAGCCTCACGGCGCGCCCTCCCGGACGCCGCGCGGCCCAAAAATCCGCTCGAGCTCGCCCTTGAACGCGGCGTCCGCGGCGACCGCGCGCGGTAACCGCTGCGAGCGTTCGCCAACGTGCATCACCAACGCCACCTCTCCGGGCCACTCTTCGACTAGGATCGCAAGACGATCGATTTGCGCGCGCTCCTTCACCTCGACGTGCCATCCGCGGGCGGGCGCGGCACCGGCCGGACGGGCCGGGGGCTCGAACGGCATGACTTCGTTCGCGCTGACCGAGAGTTCGGTCGGGGGCTCTTCGCCCGGGGTGCTGCCGGGACGTTCGCGCAAGCGCAGGCGGCCCCTGACGACCAGGATCGCGTCCGGGACGAAAAGATGCTGCACCGCCTGATACATCTTCGAAAACACGACGACGTCGCTGCTCCCGGTCGTATCTTCGATCTGCGCGATGAGGATTTGCGCCCCGGCCTTGGTCATCGTCCGGCGGACGCCGGTGACGATACCGGCGATCGTGATCGCCATATCGTCATCGGCATTGCGCAGGTCCTTGACCAACGTCGCACCCTGACGCAACAGCACGTCTTGTACTTCGGCCAAAGGATGCCCCGAAACGAAAATCCCCAGCGTTTCGCGCTCCCACGCCAAGGTTTCGCGGGTGCTCGGCGGCGGAAGTATCGGGAGCTTCGGCACCAGCGACGGCGCGTGTTCGCCGGCGTCGCCGAAGAGCGAGACTTGGCCGAGTTCGGCTTCACGGGTGGCGTGCGCCGCCAAATCGAGGGCGCCATCGAGTGCCGCGAGTTTTTGAGCGCGGTTCCCGGGAAGTTGATCGAGCGCGCCGCATTTGATCAACGCTTCGAAAACGCGGCGATTCACCAGTTTACCGTCCACGCGCTTGGCTAAATCGAAGAGGTCGACGAAGCGCCCGTCCGCATCGCGCGCGGCGATGATGCTCCGCACGGCACCCTCCCCGACGCCCTTTACCGCGGCTAGGCCAAAACGAATGCCGTCGCCGACCACCGCGAAATCCACCAGCGATTCGTTGACGTCCGGCGGCATGACCGTGATGCCCATCTTCTTGGCCTCTTCGAGGTACTCGACCATCTTGTCGGTCTTATCTTTGACCGACGTCATCAGCGCGCTCAGATACGGGAGCGGATGATTCGCCTTGAGATAGGCCGTTTGATACGAAATCCACGCGTACGCGGCGGCGTGCGATTTATTGAAACCGTATCCGGCAAAGGGCTCGATGAAGGCGAAAATCTGCTCCGCGAGCTCTCGCGTGGTGCCGGAGAGCGCCATCGAACCGCTGATGAACTTCTCGCGGTATACCGGGATCTTATCCTTCTGCTTCTTCCCCATCACCTTGCGCAACTCGTCGGCTTCGCCCATGGTGAAACCGGCGACGTCGCGAGCGATCTGCATGACTTGCTCTTGATAGCACGCGATCGAATGCGTTTCGGCCAAGATCGGCTCGAGTTTCGGATGCAGATACACCGGCTTGGTGCGTCCGTGTTTATTGCTAATGTACTGCGGGATCCAATCCATCGGACCGGGACGATAGAGCGCGACCAACGCGATGATGTCCTCGAACCGCGACGGTTTGAGCTCGGTGCAGACGCGCCGCATCCCATCGGATTCGAGCTGAAAGACGCCCATGGTTTCGCCCCGGCCGAGCATGTCGTACGTGCGGCGATCGTCGTCCGGGATCTTCGCCAGGTCGAAATCCGGCCGTTCGATGCGCCGAATCTCTTTGACCGCGTTGTTCATGACGGTGAGATTGCGCAAGCCCAAGAAATCCATCTTGAGCAGGCCGATTTTTTCAACCCAGACCATGTCGTACTGCGTGTTGACGCCGCCGTCGTTGAACTTGACCAGCGGCGCGTATTCGATCAGCGGGCCGGCCGAGATCACCACCCCGGCCGCATGCGTGCCGGCATTGCGCGCGAGGCCCTCGATATCTTTGGCGGTATCGAGCAGCTTACGCGTCTGCGGGCTGGAGGCATACATGAGTTTGAGATCGGGAATCTGGTCCAGGGCTTCGGCGATCGAGAGGCCGCCCGGCCCCGACGGGACGAGTTTGGCAATCCGGTCGACCTCCGGCAAGGGGACACCCAACGCCCGTCCGGCGTCGCGTATGGCGGCCCGTGCGGCCATCGTCCCGAACGTGACGATCTGCGCGACCCGGTCCTTGCCGTATTTTTCGGTCACGTACGCGATCACTTCGTCGCGGCGTTCGACGCAAAAATCCGTGTCGATATCGGGCATCGAGATGCGATCGGGATTGAGAAACCGTTCGAAGAACAGATTGAATTTCAACGGATCCAAATCGGTGATCTTCAAACAATAGGCGACCAGCGATCCCACCGCGGAGCCACGCCCCGGGCCCACCGGAATATCGTGGTCGCGAGCGTATTTGATAAAATCCCACACGATCAAGAAATACGAAGCGAAGCCCATCTTGACGATGACGTCCAGTTCGTAATCCAGGCGCGCCCGTAGCGCCGGGTCGCTCGCCGCTCGATCGGCACCGTAGCGTTCGATCAACCCGGTTTCACAAATCTCCGAGAGGTACGACTCGGCCGTAAGCTCGCTCTCGATAGCCGGCTGCGGTACCGGGTACTGCGGCAGATGAAAGATCTTTTCGGGAATCTTGATATCGATGCGGTTCGCGATGTTGACCGTGTTGTCGCAGGCCTCGGGAAGGTCTTTCCAGAGTTCGCGCATCTCTTCGCTGGATTTGACGTAAAACTGGTCGGAGTAAAACTTCATGCGGCTCGTATCCGAAACCGTCTTGCCCGTACCGATACACAGCAGCACGTCGTGCGCGGGTGCGTCGCGTTGGTCCAGATAATGCGAATCGTTGGTCGCCACGATCGGAACGTTCAACTGCCGGGCGACTTTCACGAGGCCCGTATTGATGATGTCCTCCTCGGGCATGCCGTGGCGCATCACCTCGATGTAGAACCGGTCGCCGAAGATCTCGACGAAGGTCTTGGCGTTCTTTACCGAGGTTTCGTAGTCGTTCTTCAGCAACGGCGCCGCCACGAGCCCGGACATGCAGCCGGAGAGGACGATCAAGCCGTCGTTGTGCTCGGCCAGCAGATCGAGGTCGATCCGGGGCTTGTAGTAGTACCCCTCGAGAAAGCCCTTGGAGATCAGGGCCGTGAGGTTCCTATAGCCTATCAGGTCCGCCGCAAGCAGCGTTACGTGGGCCTCGTCGCGAACGGTGCGATCGAATCGGCCTCGGGGCGCGATATACGCTTCGCAGCCGACGATCGGCGTGAGCTTCGCATCGCGGGCGGCGTAGTAAAACTCCATCGCCCCGTACATGACGCCGTGATCGGTGAGGGCGACGGCGGGAGCCCCGTTCTCGGCCGTGCGCCGGCAGAGCCGGTCGACCCGGCAGGCGCCGTCGAGCAGAGAGTACTCGGAGTGAACGTGAAGGTGAACGAACTGACTCAACCTAGCCCCTATGGCAGACGCTTGACAATTCAAGCCTAAAGTGTGAACGAAATCGTGACGTTACCTTAATCGATGGGCGCCAACCTGTCGGAAGACCCCGGCCTCGATATGGCCGCCGATCTCAAAACGGAGATAGAGCGGCTGCGGCTTCGCGTTGCCATCGTCGAGGCCGAACGAGATGAGTACGCCCAACAGAACGCGGAACTCTTCGTTCTCCAGCAAGTCTTCTCCACCATCAACTCCACGCTGGAAATCAACGACATCCTCTCGATGGTGCTCCGCGGCGTCGTCGAAGCCCTCAAATTCAAGCGCGTCATCCTTTTCGACGTGATCGAGGGCGGCGGCATCGTTCGGCGGCTCGAGTCCGACCTCAACGGCAACGTGGTGCACTCCCTGGACCCCCGGGAGTACCGGCAAGGTTCCACGCTTCACGACGTCGCGCACGGCGATCTGCAACTCGCCTACGGCAACGCCGAGGACGCCGACGCACCCTTGGACGAAGGACGAGGCTCGTACTGCGTGGCACCGCTGGTCGCGCGCGACGTGGTACGCGGGATGTTGTATGCCGACGATCCGCCGGGCGAAGAGATTACCGAGAACCAATTGCGCGTGATGCTCGATTTCGCATCGCAGGCGGCGATCGCGGTGGAGAACGCGCGGCTGTACGAGGAGACGCGGCGTCTGCTCGAAGAGACCCAGCGCTTGGCGCACACCGACAGCCTGACCGGCATCCCCAACCGCCGGGCGCTCAACGATATGCTCGACCGCGAACTGCACACCTCCGAGCGCTACGACACGCCCTTCGCCTTCATCATTCTCGATCTGGACGACCTCAAAAATATCAACGACTCGGGCGGTCATAGCCTGGGCGACCTGGCCCTCAAACGCTTCGCCCAGGTGCTGAAAAAGAGCGCCCGCAAGGGCGACATCATCGCGCGCTACGCCGGCGATGAGTTTGTGCTGGTCATGGCGCAGAGCGACCGCTCGCAGACCACGCATGGGGTCGAGCGCATCATGACCTCGCTGCGGCGCAACGGGCTGGCCTCCTCGATCGGGGTCGCCATGTTCCCCTCCGACGGTATCGACGGCCAAACGCTCTTCTTCGCGGCCGACGAAGCCCTCTATAAGGCCAAGCAAGCCGGTAAGAATCAGTACCGGTTCTACGAGCGTAATCTCAAGGCCCAGGGGCTTCCGGTTCCCGGCGAACCCGGCAGCCGGGACGCATAGACGCCCCTTCCCTACCATTGTCGTGGGGATCGCCAATCTGGGAATAGTATAAAGAAGCAAAGGTCCTAGTGCGGTCTCGGGTCTCCCGAGCGCCGTTCCATTTCCGGGAAAGGCACACGTGATCAAGCACGACGTAGTCGTTATTGGCGGCGGATTAGCCGGTATGCGCGCGGCGGTTGAAGCCGCGGAAGCGGGCGCCGATGTCGCCATCGTCTCCAAGATGCATCCGGTCCGCAGCCACTCCGGCGCTGCCCAGGGTGGCATCAATGCGGCGCTCGGTAACCGCGAAGAAGATTCCCCAGCCGCGCACGCATTCGATACGATCAAAGGCTCGGACTATCTGGCCGACCAAGACGCGGCCGAGGCCATGTGCGAGGATGCGCCCAAGCAAATCATCTGGCTCGAGCACCGCGGCTGTATCTTCTCGCGCTTACCCGATGGACGGATCGCGCAGCGCCCCTTCGGCGGCGCGGGATCGCCGCGTACCTGCTACTCCGCCGACGTCACGGGCCTCGTGATCCTGCACACCCTCTGGGAGCAGCTCGAGCGTTTCGGCGTCAAGGTCTACGAAGAGTACTTCTGCACGGCGCTGGCGATCGAAGACGGCGTCGGAGCCGGCGTCGTCGCCTACAACATGCGTAACGGTGAGCTCGAGCTCATCACCGCCAAGGCCACGATTTTCGCAACCGGCGGCGCGGGACGCATGTACCTCAAGACGACCAACGGATACGCTTCGACGGCGGACGGCATGGGCATCGCCTATAAGGCCGGCATCCCGCTCATGGACATGGAGTTCATGCAGTTCCATCCGACGACGCTCAAAGAAAACGGCGTCCTGATGACCGAAGGCGCGCGCGGCGAGGGCGGATACCTGCTCAATTCCGAAGGCGAACGCTTCATGTTCAAGTACGCCCCGAACAAGGGCGAGCTGGCCTCGCGCGACGTCGTTTCGCGGGCCGAATGGACCGAGATTCTCGAGGGCCGCGGAGTCAACGGCTGCGTGCTGTTGGATCTGCGCCACCTCGGCCGCGAGAAAATTCTCGAACGTCTCCCGCAGATTCGCGAACTGGCGCTCGACGCGACCGGCCTGGACGCGATCGAAACGCCGATCCCGATTCTTCCGGGCGCGCATTACACGATGGGCGGGATCGAAACCAACAAGTGGGGCGACTGCCGCGTGCCCGGCGTCTATGCCGACGGCGAAGCCGCGTGCGTCAGCGTTCACGGCGCAAACCGGCTGGGCGGAAATTCGCTGCTCGAGACGATCGTCTTCGGCGCGCGGGCTGCGAAGCACGCCGTCGAATACATTAAAACCGCGCCGGACGTCAAACCTTCAACCCGGACGCTCCAAGCCGAGAAGGACCGGATCCACGAGTTGCTCTCTCGCTCCAGCGGGACGCGAGCCCCGCAACTCCGCCACGCGATGAACGTCACCATGAGCGAGAACACGTTCATCTTCCGCGACGAGCAGGGCCTCACCAAGGCGGTCGACGAGCTGACGCGGATTCGCAAAGAATTCGATGCCGGCGTCTACGTCATGGATAAATCGACGACGTTCAACACCGACCTGGTCTCCACGCTCGAGACCGATTTCCTCATCGACGCGTCGCTCTCGTTAGCGGCCGGCGCGTTGAATCGGCGCGAGTCACGCGGGGCGCAATCGCGGACCGACTTCCCCGAACGCGACGACGCAAACTGGATGAAACATACCCTGGCATGGCGTCAAGACGATGGAACCCCACGCCTCGACTACTCGCGCGGCGTGACGATCACTCAATTCGATCCGCAAGTGAGAACGTACTAAAAGATGGCACAGATTAAACTCGACATCTTTCGCTTCGACGAAGCGACCGACACCGTCCCGCATCGCGATATCGTCGAAGTCGACATCCCGGAAACCACGACGGTCCTCGACGCGCTCGAGTACGCGAAAGCCGAGGTCGACGGATCGATCAGCTTCCGCCGCTCGTGCCGCTCGGCGATCTGCGGCTCGTGCTCGATGAACATCAACGGCGTCACGGGCCTGGCATGCAAGACCCCGTGCAACACCGTGATGGACGACGAAGGGGTCGTCAAAGTCGATCCGATGCCGAATTTCCAGCCCATGAAAGACATGGTCGTGCATATGGACCCGTTCTGGGACAAATATGCGCGTCTGAAGCCCTACCTTCAGGCTAAGGACAAAGACAGCGACCACGCCACCGAGCGTCGCGTCTCGCCCGAGGATATGAAGAAGCTCGTCGACGTGGCGAACTGCATCATGTGCGCCACCTGCTACGCGCTCTGCCCGGTCGTCAGCGTCGATCCGGCGTTTGCCGGGCCGGCCGCCATCGCCTACGCCTATCGCTTCATCGAAGACGTTCGCGACGCCAAGCGCACCGAACGCATCGCGCAAATCTCGGAAGACTATCTATGGCTGTGCGCGCACTGCTACGCATGTTCGTACTGTCCGAAACACGTCGATCCGAACGATCGCATCATCGACGTCAAACGCGCCGCGATCAACGACAAGGTGATGCTCGACGAGCGCGGCCCGCGCCACGCGCTGGTCGTCGCCAAGACGATCAAGCAAACCGGCATGCTCGCGGAGACCGAGGTCATTCTCGGCACGGTCGGCCGCTTCAACGTTCGCGGCCTACTCAAAGTCACGCCGCTCGCCCTGCGCATGGTCGCCCGAGGCAAGCTCACGCCGGTCGAGATGGCCGTTGGAGGAACCGCTCCCATGCTGGGCCTGGCCTCCATGAAGCCGATTCCAAAGGTCAACGAAGTCCGTACTATTTTCGAGTCGCTGGAGGTCCCGGTTTAATTCATGTCTACGACCATTCTTCCCGAAGACCGGCCCCTCGCGTCGCACAAGTCGACGCGCTCGCGTGAAACCAAACGCTACGGCTTCTTCCCCGGCTGCGTCGCCAAAGAATCGTGCAAGGAATTGTTCAATTCGACGATGCTGCTGGCCGACAAACTCGGTATCGAGTTGATCGAGCTGACCGCAGCGTCGTGCTGCGGCGCCTCGGTCGTTAACGACGTCAACCGCGACGTCGCCCGCGTCCTCAACGCCCGCACGTACGCCCAAGCCGAAGCCTTGGGTTTGGACGACGTCATCACGATCTGTTCCACCTGTACCGGTCACATGCGCGCCGCGAACAAAGAGCTGCTCGAGAGCGAAGAGCGCATGGATCAAGCCAATGCGATCCTCGGAAAGTTCGGCGCGAAGTATCACGGCGAAGTGGTCGTGCGCCATCTGCTCTGGATGTTGATCGACGACATCGGGCTGGATAATCTGCGCAGCATGGTGGTGCGCCCGCTGAACGGCCTGAAGGTCGCGCCCTTTTACGGATGCCACATTATCCGCCCCGAAAGCGTCAACGGCTGGGAATCCGCGCGTAATCCGCACTCCCTCGAGGACGTGATCGAAGCGATCGGCGGCGAAGCGGTCGATTACGCCGGCAAGACCCGCTGCTGCGGCTTCCACATCCAACTCGAAAAAGATAACGTCGCATCGTCGATGGTCGGGCAGAACATGCGCATGGCCAAAGATAGCGGCGCCGAAGCCGTGATCACGCCGTGCCCGCTCTGCCACCTCGCGCTCGACGGGTATCAGCAGGACGCCGCCGCTCGATGGGGCCGCACGGACTTGCCGACCTTCCACCTTCCGCAACTCGTGGCGTTCGCGCTGGGCGTCCCGCCCGAGAAGCTGGGCCTCAACAAGCACCTGATCGACCCGCGCGCCATCATGGTGGAACGCGAACTGATCAGCTAACCGCCGCATCGCCGGATCGCAAATGGCGTGCCCGTTCGGGTGCGCCATTTGCATTTTCTCGATCGCGCCGGAAGGGCTCGACCGCGTTCGGGCGGCATGATCCCGTCGTGACCGACCGGCAGGCCATGCGAACGATCTACGGTGCTTGCGCCGTCCTTGGTGTCGCGCTATTCGCGTGCGCGCTGGTACGTTTCGCCGATTGGACCTACGGCGCCGATACCGGCACGTTCTATCAGGTGGTGCTCCACGCGTGGACCGGCATGCGCGACGGTCCGGAGCATGCGACCCACTGGAAGTTCCATAGCTCTCCAACGCTCGCCGTGCTGTGGCCGCTGGTGGCTGCGTTCCCTTCGCAACTCACGCTACAGATCGTGGCCATCGTCGCCACGCTCGCATGCGGTCCGCTCGTGTACGTGTATGCCCGCTCGCGCGTGGCCACCGGCATCGCATTGCGCTTGGCGCTCGTCACGCTTCTCTACCCGGCGTTGCTTTCGATCGCGTTCGAAGAATTTCACGAGCTCGTCCTCTTTCCGGCCCTCGTGCTCGCCGGGGCGATCGCGCTCGATCGCCGGCGCTACGGCTGGTACGCGCTGTGGGCAGCGCTCGCGATCGGCGTTCGCGAAGACGTAAGCCTGGAACTCGCGGTCATCACGATCGTCCTGGGCATCTCCTGGTGGAAGAGCGATCGGGCCCGCTCCCTCTGCGCGATAGCGACCGCAGCGGGTTCCGCGGCCCTCCTGGGCATCTATTATGGAGTGATCATCCCGCACGTCGGCGGATGGCAGCCGAGCCATTTCTACGTGTATCCGTTCGCATCGTCACCGCTGGGGGTGCTCGCCTCGATCGTCACGGCCCCGGCAGATCTTCTTCGCGCAATTGTGACGTTCGGACGCTTTACGTATCTCCTCGAAGCGTTCGTACCACTGCTGGCGTTGCCGTTTCGCTCCTGGGTGTTGCTGTGCAGCATACCGGGCTTCGGCATCGTGCTGCTGGCCAACTCGGGCGAGGTTTGGCGCATGGGCGAGCACTATGCGGCGCTCTGGATTCCGTTCGTGCTGCTGGCCACGGTCGCCGCGTGCGCCTCGCTCGCGCGCGGCAACCTCGCGCGCACGCAGCGCTGGCTCGACGCGAGCATCGCGGTGTGCGCGCTCGCGCTGCTGGCAACCAATCCGATGCATCCTCTCCACTATCTCCATCCGGGCTACCACGATCTAGCCGACGCCCGGCGCGCACTCGCATGCATTCCGCGCGATGCCGCCGTCGATACGCACGACGAATGGTACTCCGCCATCGTTGCCGCCTATCCGCGGGCAACGATCGGCGATCTCTCCGCGCCATACGCGCTGTTTGCAAGCGATTATCCCAATCGCGCGTTCGCGACACAGATCGCGCCGCAGATCGCCGCCTTGGTGAAACGCGGCATCCTGGTTCCGATCTGCACCTACGGCTCCGTCAGAGCCTATCGCCGTACACCCTGACGGAGCCGCGCTCCGGCCGTCGAATCTCGTACCATGACCGCTATCGCATCCGCCGGACCGATCGATCTCCAGCTTCAGGAGCTCCACGAAGGGGCCCGGCGCTGGACGACGCTCCCAACCACCGAGCGCATCGGCCTGTTGGTCGCAATGCGCGAGCGGACGGCCGCGGCAGCCGAACGATGGGCTGCGGCCGCCGCGCAGGCCAAGGGTCTCACCGGGACGCCGCTTGCCGGCGAAGAGTGGATCAGCGGCCCGTGGGCGGTGCTCTACGCGCTCAACCGGTACGTCCAGACGCTGGAGGACATCGAGCGGCACGGTGCGCCGGCCA
>DAHUXY010000187.1 GCA_027315505.1 Vulcanimicrobiota bacterium
TACGTCGATTTCGATCGGATTACGCTTCTTGCGTTGCACGAAATCGCCCCGCGCTTCATGCTCAAGCTCGCATCCGCGGATCAGAAGCGCCTGGTCGACGCGTGGGCGCAGCTCCCGCTCTTTGCCGACGTGCGAGGCGCGCTGGACGGGCTGGCGCGCCGTCGCGTCCCGTGCGCCGTCATCACCAACGGGGTCGCATCGACGGCGAGAAACGCCCTCGTGCACGCCGGAATCGAGGCCTACTTCAGCGAGGTCTACAGCGCCGATGCCGTGGCGACGTTCAAGCCGAACAAGCGCGTATACGACCAGATTTTGGCGCTCGGCGTCGTGGAGTCCGAAGTGCTCTTCGTCTCGTCGAACGATTGGGACGCGATGGGCGCGCGCCAAGCCGGTTATCGCACGGTCTGGGTCAATCGCCGCAGGAGCAGCCTTTCACCACGCCCGGAGCGCACGATCTCCGATCTGAGCGAACTCGCGCTCGTCCTCGACGACGATCTCGCCGCGCGATAGGCAACGCCGCTCCGTCGAGCGGTAAAGGCGCCCCCATGACGAAGAACGTGGCTCATGCCTAGCCTCGCGAACCTGCACGTTGCCGCCCATCCGGCGATTGCCGACCGGCTTGCGCGCTTGCGCGATCGAGCCACCACGACGCCCGTTTTCCGGACGTTGATCGAAGAACTCGGCGCGTTTCTCGCATACGAGGCGACGCGCGATTTACCGATGCGCGACCAGCGCGTCGAAACGCCCCTGATCGAAACGACGGCGCAACGGATCGGCACGCGGCCCGTCGTCGCGCCGATCCTGCGCGCGGGCCTCGGCCTGCTATCCGGTTTTCTGAATGTCATCGACGATGCGGTCGTCGCGCATCTGGGCTTCTATCGCGACCCCGAATCGCTATGCGCCGTTCCGTATTACGCGAATCTTCCACCCGAACTCGCGGATCGCCACGTCTTCGTGCTGGACCCGATGCTCGCGACCGGAAACTCCGGCGTCGCGGCGCTCGATACGCTCGTGGAGCGCGGAGCGCAAAACCTGACGTTCGTGTGCGTGATCGCCGCCCCCGAAGGCGTACGGACGATTCACGCCGCGCATCCCGGCGTGCGCATCGTCGCGGCCGCGCTCGATGCCGGGCTCAACGACCACGCCTACATCGTTCCCGGGCTCGGCGACGCGGGAGACCGGATGTTCGGCAGCCTCACCTCGGTGCCCGTCACCGTCCGATCGCAGCGATAACGATGCGGCCGGGTTGGGACGAGTACTTCATGGACATCGCGCGTACGGTTGCGACTCGCGCGACCTGTCCGCGCGCGACCGTGGGCGCGGTGCTGGTGCGCGAGCATCGGATTCTCACGACCGGATATAACGGTGCGCCGCGCGGGGTCGCGCACTGTACCGAAGTCGGCTGCACCGTGATCAACGACCATTGCCAGCGCGCGACCCACGCGGAAGCGAACGCGATCGTTCAGAGCGCGTTGCACGGCGTGGGGCTGCAGAACGCGACCGCCTATTGCACGCACCAGCCGTGCGTAAATTGCTCGAAGCTCCTCATTAGCGCGGGCATCGTGAAGATCGTGTACGACGATGCGTACCCCGATGCGGTCGCGAGCGGCTTGCTCGCGGAGGCCGGGGTCGCCGTCGTGCAGTTTGCATCGCTGGAAGGGGCGCGGCCGTCGTGAGCGCGGGCATGATCTACCTCGTCACGTTCGCGCTTGCGGCTGCCGTGGCAGCCTTGGCGACGCCGCTCGTCGTGCGCTTGGCGACGCATTTGGGCGTGATCGACGCCATCGGCGACGAGCGCCGCGTGCACGAAACGCCGACGCCGCGCATCGGCGGCATCGCCGTCTTCTTCGGCTTCGCGTTCGCGCTCTTCGCCGTCCTGGGCTTCGCGCTCTCGTCTCCCTATGCGTTGTTCCCGTCGATCGTGCACCTGAGCGTTCACCAAAAGGTCGAGTTGATCGGCGATCAGTTCGATGCGGTACACAAACTGGTCGGGCTGCTCTTCGGCTCGATGTTGATTCTTGGGGTGGGCGTCTGGGACGACACCATGCAGATGCGCTCGCGCAATAAATTGATCGCGCAAGTCGTGGTCGCGCTGATCTCGATGCTCTACGGATTCATCATTCCCGGCGTTACCAATCCGTTCGATCACAACGTGGCGACGAATTGGATCGATTTCCCGCTCTGGGTCGGCATTCCGCTGACGCTGGTGTGGTACGTGGGCATGATGAACGCGATCAACTTTATCGACGGGCTCGACGGCTTGCTCTCGGGCGTCGCGGCGATCGCCGGCCTCTATCTCTTCGTCATCTCCGTGATTCATGCCAATCCGACGGTCGCGCTCGTCGTGATCGCGCTCGCGGGCTCGTCGCTGGGCTTCTTGCCCTACAACTTCAATCCGGCGAAGATTTTCTTGGGCGATGCGGGGTCGCTGTTCATCGGCTACGTGTTTGCTACGGTCTCGATCATCGGCGCGAGCAAAACCGCGATCGCTATGAGCATCGTCGTGCCGCTGGTGGTGCTCGCGCTGCCGATCCTGGATACGGCGGCGGCGATCGTACGCCGCGCGACCGCGGGCAAGAAAATTACGGAGGCCGATCGCGGCCATTTCCACCATCAGCTCATTTTCCGCTTCGGTTTGAACGTGCGCCAGGCGGTGCTGCTGATATACGCCGTGTGTTTCGTGCTGGGCGCGCTCGCGCTGGCACTCTCCGGCGATTTCACCCACGCGTTCAAACACTCGATGTAAGGCTGTATGCAGAAACCATTGCGCGTAATGACGGTCTTCGGGACGCGTCCCGATACGATAAAAATGGCTCCGGTGGTCCACGCGCTGAACGCGCGCGCCGGTATCGAAAGCATCGTCTGCGTGACGGCCCAGCACCGCCAGATGCTCGATGACTTACTCGAGCTCTTCGGGATCGTCCCGCAGTACGATCTGGATATTATGACGCCGGACCAAACGCTCACGCAGATTACGACCCGCGTGCTCTCCGGTATGGAGCGCGTGCTCCGCGAAGCGCGCCCGGACGTGGTGCTGGTACACGGCGACACCACGACGAGCACGTCGGCCGCGCTGGCCGCGTTCTACCAACACGTTCCGGTGGGCCACGTCGAAGCGGGCTTGCGCACCAGCGAACGCTGGCTGCCGTTTCCCGAAGAGATGAATCGCCGGATCACCGGCACGATCGCGGCCTATCACTTCTCGCCGACGCCGCTCGCGCGCGAGCATCTGCTGCGCGAAAACATCGCGCCGGGCGACATCATCGTTACGGGCAATACCGTGATCGACGCGTTTCTCGCAACCGCCGCGCGCGCGGATCTGCCGGTCCCGCCGCGCTTCGGCGAAATCGACCCGCGGCGACCGACGATCTTGGTGACCGCGCACCGGCGCGAGAACCACGAACACATGCGCGAACTCTGCGAGGCCATGCGCGAGATCGCCGCGCTGCCGCAGCGTCCGCAGATCTACTGGCCGGTACATCCGTCACCGCACGTTCGCCCGATCGCGCACGAACTGCTCGGCAACGTGCCGGGCGTGGTGTTGGTGGAGCCGATCGATTACGCGCACATGGTCGCCGCGGTGAAGGCCGCAACCCTGGTGCTGACCGATTCGGGCGGCCTCCAGGAAGAGGCCCCGTGCCTCGGGCGTCCGGTGCTGGTGATGCGCGAAGAGACCGAACGGCCCGAAGGCTTGGAGGCCGGGACGCTGGAGCTCGTCGGCCACGACCGGGCCACCATCGTGGATGCTACCGCCCGTTTGCTTGCCGAACCCGCAGAGTACGCGCGGATGGCCCGGGCCGCGAACCCCTACGGCGACGGCTTGGCCTCGGACCGCATCGTTTCGTGGCTGCTGGCCCGCCTGCGCGGGGGAGCCTACCCGGAACCGCTTCCGTCGGCCGGGGTTGGGAGCCTGGGATGAAGGAGCTTCTCCCGATCGTCGCCGCCGGCGGGAGCTTCGCCGGCAGCGCGGTGCTGGGGGCGCTGCTTGGGCTGCTCCTGGCGAGCCGCACCGGCCAGCAGCTCTGGGTCTTCGGCGGCCTGCTCCTGGGAATGGCGCTCGGAGCTTACGCGGCCATTCGCTTGGTCGCCGGCAGCCGCTGAACGATGGACGAGGAGGAGACCGCCCCGGTTACGCGTACCTACAGCGACGCCGAAGCGGCAGTCGATCGGGCGAGGCACCTTGCCCTGCGACGATCGATGTCGATTTGGACGATGCTCATCGTCGCGGTTCTCGGAATCTTCGTAGTTCGTGCCCTTCCCATCCCTGCTCTGGCACTCGTCGCCGGCGGCGCGTGCGGCGTGCTCAATGCTCTGACGACGATGTACGCGAGCGAGCGGCTCTTGGAGACGCAAAGGGTGGGCGGCTTCGTCATAAGTAGTTTCCTAAGAATCGGACTGTTCGGTATAGTCCCGGTGGCGTTTGCCGCCATCGGCCCGTGGTGGTCGATGGCCTGGTACTTTGCCGGATTCTTCCTCCCGCTGGCACTCTATGCGATAGGCGTATCGCGCGCGGATCAACGGAATTAGGTTAGTTGCACGAACAAATCGGCGAACATATTCTCTGGCACTTGCCGGTGCTGGGCGCGGTTCATGCGGACACGATCGTCACGACGTGGCTCGTGATGCTCATTTCCCTTGCGTTCTTCGGCTGGATCGGCTTCGGATATCGTTCGGCATACGTCAACAAGCGCCAAACGGTCGTCGAGGGCATCGTCAACTATATCAGCGATTTGGCGTTGAGCACGCTGGGGGAGAAGGGCGAGCCGTTCGTGCCGTTCTTCATCGCGCTGTTCGTGTTCATTTTCTTGCTCAACCAGTTCGGCATCTTCCCGTTCAAGGTGCTCGGTTTGCCGTTCGGCGGTTCTCCGACCGCCGACATTAACACGACGGTGCCGCTCGCGCTGCTGGTCTTCTTCCTAACCTGGACCGCGGGCATCCGGCAGAACGGCCTCAAGCAGTTCGCCCACCTCGCCAAGCCGTTCCCGGTGCTTCTGCCGATCAACATCCTCGAGGAGCTCGCGCGCCCGGTCACCCTCGCGGCGCGTCTGTTTTTCAACATTTTCGTCGGCGAGCTGCTGTTCATCATCATTTCGTCGATCGTCATAGCTCATATCAAGATCGGATCGTTCGATCTCTCGCTCGCCATCACGGTCGTGCCGTTCTTCGTCCAGTTCTTCAACTTTTTCGTCGGCACGATTCAAGCTTTCGTCTTCACGCTGCTCGCCATCGTCTATCTCTCGCTGGCGACGGCGGAAGACCACTAATCCGGCGTAACGCGGTTACGCCACAACCACTCGCACGAAAGGTACGCTCTTGACCTCTGAAGCGTTAGTCGCAGGCCTCACCATTCTCGCGTTCGGCATGATCATTACCGGCGTCGCATTCGGCTCGGCCATCGGCGACGGCATCGTGGCCAGCAAGGCCGTCGAGGCGATCGCTCGCCAGCCCGAAGCCCGTCCGAACATCTTTACGTTCCTCTTCCTGGGCGTCGGCGTCTTGGAAGCGTTCCCGATCATCGGACTCGGGCTCGGCTTCTACCTGCTGCTCGTCGTGGCGAACGTCCCCGCGCTGCTACAGCACCTCCACTAAGGTAAGGCGCGGCGTAGCGTATGTTTTTACAGCCCGACGGGACGTTCTGGATCCAGCTGGTCAGCTTCGTCGTATTTTACGCGTTGCTGAACGTGCTGTTTCTGCGTCCGGTCAGCCGGGCGATCCGCGAGCGGCGCGCGTACATCAACGGCGTCACTTCCGATTACGATCAGTATCAGGCGGAGGCGAACGCGCTGCGCGCGCAAGCTGAGGAAGTTCGTGCCCAAGCGCGTCGCGATGCCGAGCATGCGATCGCGCAGGCGCGCGCCGAGGCCTCGAATGCGACCGCGGAGATGGCAACGCAGTACGCGCAGCAAGCCCAGCACACCGTCGAAGAAGCGGATCGGACGGTCCAAGCCGAGGCGCAGAGCGCGCGTGCCGACGAAGACCGCGTGGTGCGGCAACTCGCCGGCGTGATGCTCGAACGGACGCTCCAGGAGTCCTCGCGGTGAATTACGAGCAAATAGCGATCTGGAGCCAGGTGATCTCGGCGATCCTCTTTATGATCGCGCTGGTCGCGATGTGGATCAAATGGATCGCCCCGGCCGTTCTGGCCGCGCAAGAGGCGCGCAACCAGCAAATCGCCGTGGCCGAGCGCCATCGCGACGAAGCCAAGGCGACCCTCGAAACGCTGCGTCACGAGATCGACGGCGCGAAGCGCGATGCCGATCTCATCCGCGAGCGTGCCGCGCATCAAGCCGGCCTCGAAAAAGAAGCCGCGATTGCAGAGGCGCGTGAAGCGGGCGAGCGCAGCTTGCGTAACGCCGCGGGCGAACTCGGCCGCGCGAGGGCCGAGGCGCGCGAACGGCTGCGCGGCGAGTTGATCGAAAAGGCCCTTTCCTTCGCGCAGACGGAGGCGACCTCACGCATGAACGCTGCGACCAACGCTAAACTCGTCGACCGTTTGGTCGTGACGCTGGAGCAAGGAGCAGAGCGTGGCTAACGAAACGCTCGCGCGTCGCTACGCTACCGCCGTGTTCTCACTCGCATCCGAGCAGCACGTGGTCGAACGCATCGGCAGCGACCTGGTCGCGATCCGCTCCGCCATCGACGCGGATGCAAACACTGCGGAATTCTTCGTCTCGCCGGTGATCGCGCGGTCCGATAAAGAACGCCTGCTCTTGGCAACCTTCCAAGGCCGGGTCCACGAAATCGCGCTCCACACGCTGTTACTCCTCGTGCGCAAGCGCCGCGAGGCGCTGCTGCGTGAAGTGGTCGAGCAGTACGAGCGCCTCGAGCAGCGGTCGCGCGGTGCCGAGCCGCTCACCGTCACGACCGCGCAGGCGCTATCGACCGAAGAACTCCAGGCGATGGTCAAGCGCCTGGAGGCGATCTACCGCAAAACGTTCGACGTTACGGTCAAACACGACGCGTCGCTGATCGGCGGCGTGCGCATCACGATGGGCGACCGTCGTATCGACGGCTCGGTAGCGGGCCGTCTCGAAGCTCTCTCTCGCGAATTGTTCGCGCAAAACTAACCGACAGGATTACGAAACTGATGATTAACGCTGACGAAATCGCTGGCATTCTCAAGCAACAGATTGCGGGTTTTACCTCGGAGGTCCGTGAGGACGAAGTAGGAACCGTCATCGAAGTTGGTGCGAATCTCGCGCGTATCTACGGGCTGCGCAGCGTCCGCGCTTCCGAGCTCGTGGAGTTCGCCAACGGCCTGCAAGGCGTCGCCCTGAACCTGGAAGAGGACAACGTCGGCGTCGTCATCATGGGTTCCGATGCGGATATTAAAGAAGGCGACAAGGTCCGGCGCACCGGCCGCATCGCTTCGGTGCCGGTCGGCGAAGCGCTGCTCGGGCGCGTCGTCAACCCGCTCGGCCAACCGGTCGACGGCAAGGGCCCGATCGATACCAAGCGTTTCCGCACCATCGAAAACGTGGCGCCGAACGTCGTGGAGCGCCAGGGCGTCAAGCAGTCTCTGCCCACCGGCATCCGCGCGATCGACGCGCTGATCCCGATCGGTAAGGGCCAGCGCGAACTGATCATCGGCGATCGTTCCACCGGTAAGACCGCGATCGCGATCGACACGATCATCAATCAAAAAGGCCGCAACGTCTTCTGCATCTACGTCGCCATCGGCCAAAAGAACTCGACCGTCGCCGCGCTCGCGCAGGTGCTCGAACAGAAGGGCGCGCTCGAGTACACGACGATCGTCACGGTCGGCCCGTCCGAAGCCGCCGCACTGCGCTGGATCGCTCCGTTCGCGGGCGCCTCGATGGGCGAAGAGCTGATGTACGCCGGTAAAGACGTGCTCATCATATTCGACGATCTCACCAAGCACGCGCAATCGTACCGCGAGATGGCGCTCTTGCTGCGCCGCCCGCCGGGCCGCGAAGCCTATCCGGGCGACGTATTCTTCCTGCACTCGCGCTTGCTGGAGCGCGCGGCGAAACTCTCCGACGAACTCGGCGGCGGCTCGATGACGGCGCTGCCGATCATCGAAACGCAGGCGGGCGACTTCTCCGCATACATTCCCACCAACGTGATCTCGATCACCGACGGACAGATTTACCTGACGCCGAGCCTATTCTTCCAGGGCATCCGTCCCGCGGTCGACGTCGGCCTCTCGGTCTCGCGCGTCGGTGGTTCGGCGCAGACCAAGGCGATGAAATCGGTTGCCGGGCAGCTCAAGCTGGAACTCGCGCAGTACCGCGACCTCGCGGCATTCGCGAAGCTCGCGAGCGATCTCGACAAGTCGACGCAGATGCAATTGCTGCGCGGTGAAAAACTCACCGAGTTGCTCAAGCAGCCGCAGTATCAGCCGCAGGCGACCGAAGACCAGGTCGTGATTTTGTATGGAGCGACGAAGGGCTTCGTCAACGAGATTCCAACCGTACGCTTGCAAGAATGGGCGACGGGCTTCATCAGCTTCCTGCACGAGAAGCATGCGGACATCACGCAATCGATCGCGCAGAGCGGGCAGCTCTCGGATGACGTCAAGCAGAAGCTCGAAGCCGCGCTGACCGAATTCAACAAGAGCTTCTAAATGGCATCGGTAAAGGATCTTCGCGAGCGGATACGCTCGCTGAAGAATACGCAGCAAATCACCAAGGCGATGAAGCAAGTCGCCGCGGCGAAGATTCGGCGCGCGGAGATGGCGCAAAAGCAGGCGCGGCCCTACGCCGATACGCTCTCCGAGATGCTGCGCGACCTGATGGCCAGCGTCGGCACGGTCGACCATCCGTTCATGAAGACGGGCAACGCGAGCGCTCCTCAGGGCGTCATTCTCATGACCGCCGATAAGGGGCTCGCGGGCGCGTTCAACTCCAACATCATTCGCGCCGGCGAAATCTACGCTCGCGCAAACCCGTCGGTGACGTGGTACACCGTGGGCATCAAGGCGCGCAACTTCGTGCGTCGCTCGGGTAGCCCCGACCACCAAACCTGGGCCCTCAACGCGCTCGCGAAAATCGAGAGCGCGCGCGAAGTCGCCCGGCGCGTGACCGACGATTTCGTGCAAGGCAAGATCGCCGGCATCACGCTGATCTCACCCAAGCTCGTCTCGATGCTCTCGCAGAAGCCCGAGACGCGCGCGCTGGTACCGATCACGCGGACCGATATCGTCGGCGCGGCCGACGCGCACGCGACGCCTAAGGGCGCCGTCGAATTCTCACCCTCGCCGGAAGCCGTGCTCTCGCGTCTGCTTCCGAAATACCTCGAGTTCACGATCTTCTCCGCGATGCTGGAAACCGATGCCGCATTCTTTGCGGCGCAATTGGTGGCGATGAACAACGCTACCGACAACGCCGGGAAACTCATCGACGAACTCACGATCCAGATGAACAACGCGCGTCAGGCTGCGATCACCAAGGAACTCTTGGAGATCGTCGGCGGGGCGGAGGCGCTCAATGGATAGCTCAATCGAACAGCAAAAAGGAACGTTGAAGAACATGGCTAGTGCTACCGGTAAGGTCGTCCAAGTGCTCGGTAACGTCGTCGACGTCGAGTTCACGGCGGAGACGCTCCCCAAAATTAACGACGCGTTGATGGTCCGCGTCAACGACGACGCCGCCGACGCGGCGCCGTCGCAGAAATCTGCGGATCTCGGCGGCACGGCCATGCAAGCGCGCGACCTCGTGCTCGAAGTGCAGGACGAACTCGGCAACAATCAAGTGCGATGCCTGGCGATGGGCTCGACCGACGGGTTGATGCGCGGCGCCGCCGTCACGTCGAGCGGCGGACCGATTACGGTCCCGGTCGGCGAGGGCACGCTGGGACGCATCTTCAACGTGCTCGGCAAGGCGATCGATTCGGACGAACCGGTGAAGGCGGCGGCATTTTGGCCGATCCACCGCCCGGCCCCCGATTTCAAGTCGCAGGACCCCACGCCGAAACTCTTCGAGACCGGGATCAAAGTGATCGACCTGATGGCGCCGTACACGCGCGGCGGCAAGGTGGGGCTCTTCGGCGGCGCGGGCGTCGGCAAGACCGTGCTCATCCAAGAGTTGATTCGCAATATCGCCAACGTGCACAAAGGCTTCTCGGTGTTCACCGGGGTCGGCGAGCGTACGCGTGAAGGCAACGACCTGTGGGTCGAAATGAAAGAATCGGGCGTGCTCGCGCAGACGACGCTGGTGTTCGGACAGATGGACGAGCCGCCGGGCGTGCGTTTCCGCATCGCGCAGACCGGCGTGACGATGGCCGAGTACTTCCGCGACGAAGCCGGCGCCGACGTGCTGCTGTTCATGGACAACATCTTCCGCTATCTGCAAGCGGGCTCCGAAGTCTCCGCGCTGATGGGCCGCATGCCTTCGGCCGTCGGCTATCAGCCGACGCTCTCGACCGACATGGGCTTGCTCGAAGAGCGCATCACCTCGACCAACAAGGGTTCGATCACCTCGGTGCAGGCCGTGTACGTGCCCGCCGACGACTACACCGACCCGGCCGTCGCCGTGACGTTCGCGCATTTGGACGCGACCACCGCGCTCTCGCGCCCGATCTCGGAGTTGGGCATCTATCCCGCCGTCGATCCGCTCGCATCGACCTCGCGCATTCTCGACCCGCAGATCGTGGGCCAAGAGCACTATAACGTCGCCCGCGGCGTGCAAGAGACGCTCCAGCGCTATAAGGACCTGCAGGATATCATCGCGATTCTGGGCGTCGAAGAACTCTCGGAAGAGGACAAGATCGTCGTCGGACGCGCGCGCCGCATGCAGCGCATGTTCTCGCAGCCGTTCTTCGTGGCCGAGCAGTTTACCGGAACGCCCGGCAAATACGTCAAGCTCTCGGACACGATCGCGTCGTTCAAGGAAATCCTGGACGGCAAGGTCGACAATCTTCCGGAGCAGGCGTTCTTCTACAAGGGCGGGATCGACGAAGTCAAAGCCGCCGCCGAGAAGCTCGGCGCGACGGTCTAGCCGATGGCAAGCACGGTCCCCTTCAAGCTCATCACGCCGACGAAGGTGGTTTTCGAAGGCGACGCCGAGCTGGTGATCGCGACCACGACGGAAGGCGAGGAGGGCATCCTGCCCAAACACGCGCCCTTCCTGGCCGCGCTCAAACCGGGCGTCCTGCGTGCCAACGTGCAGCGCGACGGCGCCACCACGCGACTCGAGCTTGCCACCGCCGAGGGCTTCATGCAGGCGCTACCCGACCGCGTGACCGTCTTGGTCGACGAAGCGTTCGCCTTTGAAGACGTCGACGTCGCCAAGACGCAGCAAGAGCTCGCTCAGGCCCAGGAGCGCCAGAAGACCGCGCCCGATCCCGCAGCCGCGTTGCGCGACCAGGCCGCCATCGATATGGCCAACGCAAAGCTACGGCTCACCGGGCACCACTAAGACACGCTGCGCGAGCGCCCGCTTCGTTCGATTCCGAAAACGCCCTCAAGCGGGCGTTTTCGAGCAATTGGCGAACCTAGCACTTCAATAATGCTCGATCGATTAGAGACGACGCTACGGGTACGCGGTGGCGCTAGGCTAGAGGGTTCGATCGCGACGCACGGCGCGAAAAACGCCGCGTTGCCGATCATGGCCGCGGCCTTGCTCGCGCGTGGAACCGTGACGCTGCACCGCGTACCGCGCATTACCGACGTCTCGGTGATGTGGTCGCTGCTGGAAGCGCTCGGCGCCCGCCTGCGTTACGAAGGCGACAACACGGTCACCATCGACGCGAGCAACGTGGATTCGTATCGCGCGCCCTACGCGCTCGTTCGCAAGCTGGCGGCCTCGTTCGATATCGTCGGGCCGTTGCTCGGGCGGTTCGGCCGCGCCGAAGTGCCGCTTCCGGGCGGATGCATCCTCGGTACGCGCGCGACCGACATGCACGAGCAGGCTTTCGTCGCGCTCGGTTGCGAGGTGCGCAACGCGCACGGGTATTTGATCGCGGAGAGCACGCGCAAACGTTTGCAGGGTGCTACGATCGAATTTCGCATGCCTAGCGTCGGTGCGACGAAGAACGCCATGTTGGCGGCCGTCACGGCCGAAGGCGTTACGACCATTCGCAACGTCGCGATGGAGCCGGAAGTCATCGACCTCGGCGAATTCCTCAACGCGATGGGCGCGAAGATCGGCGGGCTCGGAACCGACATCCTGACGATCGAGGGCGTCGCCGAATTGCACGGCGGCGAGTACACGATCATTCCCGACCGCATCGTTACCGGTACGCTGCTGCTCGCGGGAGCGATCACGCGCGGGGACGTAACGGTGACCGCTTGCCGCCCCGATCACGTCGAGTCGTTTCTCGCCAAGCTGCAAGAGTGCGGCGTTGACGTAACGTTCGGCGAGGATTGGATTCGCGTCGACGGTTCGACCATCTCCGGCGGTACCGACATTCTCACCGCGCCGTACCCTGCGTTTCCGACGGACCTCCAACCGCAGATGGTCTCGTTTCTGTGCGTGGCGCCGGGCACGAGCGTCGTCGAGGAATCGATTTTCAATGCGCGGTTTTCGTACGCCAACGAATTGCTGCGCATGGGCGCGGACGTGCGCGTCTCGATGGAGAGCAACACCGCCGTCATCAAAGGCGTGGCGCAGCTCTCCGGCGCACCGGTCGAGGCACCGGACATTCGGGCCGGCGCGGCGCTCGTAATCGCGGGCCTGGCGGCGATCGGAGAGACCGAGATCATCGGCCTGGAATATATCGACCGCGGCTACGAGCGGCTGGAAGAATTGCTCTCGGATTTAGGCGCGCAGGTTCAGCGCAGCAGCGGCGTTACGCCGCTGGTCGAACCGGCCGGCCTATTGGAAACGCGCGAGTATCCGCGCGTCAGTTCCGCCGCGGGCTGAGCCACAAACCTACGTACGCTTCACTCATCAACATCACGGGAGTTCGTCTTGGACATCGGTATCGATCTTGGCACGGCCAACGTGCTCGTGCACGTCAAAGGTAAGGGCATCGTTCTTCGCGAGCCGTCGGTGGTCGCAAAGGATATGAATACCGGTCGCGTTCTCGCCGTCGGCGAGGAAGCCCGTCTCATGCTCGGCAAGACGCCGGCCCACATTCAAGCGATTCGGCCGCTTCGCGACGGCGTGATCGCCGATTTCGAAGTTACCGAAGCGATGCTATCGTACTTCATCAAAAAAGTGATGAAAGATCGTTCGTGGTGGTCGTCGCTGTTAAAACCCAAGCCGAACGTCGTCATTTGCGTTCCGGCCGAAATCACCAGCGTGGAAGAACGCGCCGTAAAGGATGCGGCCAAACTCGCCGGCGCGCGCACCGTCGAGATCGTCGAAGAACCGATGGCCGCGGCGATCGGCGCGGGCCTGCCCATCGACGATCCCTCCGGCAGCATGGTCGTCGATATCGGCGGCGGCACGACCGACGTGGCCGTGATCTCGCTCGGCGGCATCGTCGTTTCGCAATCGATTCGCGTTGCCGGCAACAAGCTCGACGAAGCGATCGTGCGCTACATTCGACGCGTCTATAACTTGCAGATCGGCGAACGCACGGCCGAAGAGATCAAAATCAAAGTCGGCTCGGCCTACAAGCTGGAGCAAGAGCTGGCGATGGAAATTCGCGGACGCGATCTCATCAACGGCTTGCCGAAGACCGTCAAAATCACGAGCGAAGAGATCCGCGAAGCGCTCTCCGAACCGGTGAGTTCGATCGTCGAAGCGGTCAAAGCCGTGCTCGAGAAAACGCCGCCGGAACTCGCCGCCGATATCATCGATCGCGGCGTGATCCTCACCGGTGGCGGCGCGCTGCTGCGCGGGCTCGATCGGCTCTTGTCGGAAGTAACCGGCGTGCCGGCGATCGTCGCCGACGACCCGCTCTCGTGCGTCGCGCTGGGCACCGGCATGCGCTTACACGTCTAACGTGCCGATCGAAGCGGTCCTCGATGCGCGTCACGAGCGCCTCGAGGGGGTCGTTGAGGAAGCCGCGCGCGTCATCATGCGCGGCGGAACGGTCATTTTTCCGAACGATACCAGTTACGGCATCGGCTGCGACCCCTACCGTTCCGACGCGATCGATCGCATTTACGGCGCCAAGGGCCGCCCCGACCACAAACCGCTCACCCTCCACGTAGCGACGCCGGCCGAGTTTCTGGAATTCGCGCGGGAGAATCCGCTGGCCATCCTGGCCGCCAAGCGCCTATTGCCGGGCCCGGTCACCCTGATCGTAAAAAGGCCGTGGTTCATCAGCGACGAGCTGACCGCGGGCCTGGCAACCATCGGCTTCCGCGTGCCGGACGAGCCGATCGCGCAGGCTATCCTCGACCGGTGCGGCCCTCTGGCAGTCTCGAGCGCCAACCCGAGCGGCGGCAGCCCGTACCGGGGCAGCGACGCCCAGCCGACCCTGCCGCCGGCGGATCTGCTGGTCGAGAACGGGCCCACCCGCTACGATCTCGAATCCTCCATCGTCGATCTCACCGGACCGGTCGCGCGGCTATTGCGCGAAGGCGCCGTTTCGATCGAACGGCTCTCGGAACTGTTAGGCCCGGTCGAACGTCATACGGTAAAGGTGCGCTCGCAATCATGATTCGCTCGTTCCTCGCCCTCGTCGCGGCCGTCTCCCTGGGCACGGCGCTCGCCGCTGCGGCGCCCAAGCCGGCCCCGGCCGCCACGCCGGGCGGGACCGCATTTACGGTCGGCGTCTGGACCGTCCATACCAGCTCGGCCGATATGAACTTTCACAGCGGCGATTTTAGCACGCCCAATAAACTCGTGATGACGCGCGTCGGCGGCGACATCTCCGCGGATCGCGCGAGCGGAAACTTCAAAACGAAGATAGCGACGCTCTACGGCCACGTCGTCATGCACGACGTGAACGGGAGCTTCAACGGCGTTGCGAGCGCTCCGTCTTCGAGCTCGGGCGGCCCGGCCACGCTGACCGCCGACAAGGTCAATATCAACGGCAAACTCTACACGGCGACCGGCAGCGTCCACTACGTGCAGAACGACACCGTGGTCGATGCGGACAAGGGTACGCTGAACGACGACACGCACGATCTGTTTCTCGAGGGCCACGTGCACATCGTGCAAGGCGCTCGCAGCATGCAGGCCGCGCACGTGAAGTACAACACGCTCTCGGGCGACGCGCATGCCGAAGGCGACGTAACGATGCAATTCCCCAGCGCCGTGCATCCTTCGATCGCGACGCCGCGCCCGATCCACATACCGA
>DAHUXY010000188.1 GCA_027315505.1 Vulcanimicrobiota bacterium
GCGGTATGCGCGTTCCCCGTCCGCGCCGTGGCGGCGGTGGGAGCGATTATGACGATCGTTCGCGAATGCTTTCGGACGGGCACAGGCGGCAGATTCGCCCTGCCGCACGATCGCCCCCGGGAATGGATCGAATGCCAGAGACCACAGCAGACTCGTACCTCGCCCAGGCTTTACGGGACGCGCGGGCGCGTACGCTCGCCTACGTCGCGGATCTGCGCGACGAACAGTACGTCGTCCCCATGCTCGACGTGATCAATCCCGTGCTCTGGGAGCTGGGGCACGTCGGCTATTTCGCCGAGTTTTGGACGCTGCGCCGGTTACACGGACGAGCGCCGCTGGTCGAGGGCGCCGACCGCCTCTACGATTCCGCCAAAATTCCGCACGACGATCGGTGGGCGCTTCCGCTCCCCACGCGCGAGCGGACGTTCGCGTTTTTGGCGCAGCAACTGGAAGAGATGCTGGAACGATTACCCGCGGTCGACCCGCCCGCAGCCGACGCATACCTCCATCAACTCGCACTCCATCACGAAGACATGCATGCGGAAGCGTTCGTTTATACGCGCCAGACGCTCGGATATCCGCGTCCGGTCATGCCGTACCGCAGCGTCGAACCCGCCGGTGGCCTCGAAGGCGATTGCGCGGTTCCGGGCGGCACGTATCGCATCGGCGCCCGTCCGAGCGACGGATTCGTGTTCGACAATGAAAAGTGGGAGCACGAGGTTACGCTCGCGCCGTACGCCATCGCGCGCGCTCCGGTAACCAACCGCGAGTATGCGGCATTCGTCGACGCGCGCGGATACGAAACGCGAGCGTATTGGAGCGACGAAGGCTGGGCGTGGCGCGAACGCGAGGCGGCCGAGCATCCGAAGTATTGGCGCCGGAACGAGGGGGTTTGGGAGCGCTGCCACTTCGATCACTGGAGCACACTACGCCCGCACGAGCCCGTCGTACACGTCAGCCTCTATGAAGCGCAGGCCTATTGCGCGTTCGCGGACCGGCGGCTGCCGATCGAAGCGGAGTGGGAGGTTGCCGCAACCGGGGGGAGACGCCGCCGCTATCCGTGGGGCGAAGCCGCGCCGGATCCCGAACGCTGCAATCTCGACGCATGGTACGGCGACGTCGTCGACGTGGGCGCCTTCGAGAGCGGCGAGAGCCCGTTCGGCGCGCGCCAGATGATCGGGAACGTCTGGGAGTGGACGTCGAGCGCATTCGGCCCATACCCGGCGTTCGCCCCGGACCCGTATCGCGAGTACTCAGAGCCCTGGTTCGGCAACCACTACGTCCTGCGCGGCGGTGCCTGGACCACACGTGGGCGATTGGTGAGCACGCGGTGGCGAAATTTCTACCGTCCGCAACGCCGCGACATCATTACGGGGTTTCGGACGTGCGCGCGATAATAGCACGCAAGCCCATTCCGACGGCACGAGAACCGAAAGGACGCCGCATCACGTGACCAAAGCCGATATCCTCCGTTTGACGCACCTCTCCGCTTGCGCGGGTTGAGCCGCCAAAATGGACGCCGACGTCCTCGCGCAGGTTCTGCGCGGCTTACCACCCATCGACGATCCCAACGTCCTGGTCGGCACATCGACGGCCGACGATGCAGGCGTCTACCGCGTGAACGATGCCCTCGCGCTCGTGCAGACCGTCGATTTCTTCACGCCCATCGTCGACGACCCATACACGTTCGGCGCCATCGCCGCGGCGAATGCGCTCTCGGACGTCTACGCGATGGGCGGCACTCCGGTCACCGCGCTGGCGATCGTCGGGTTCCCCGAGGATCAAGATCCCGCGATTCTCCATGAGATTCTTCGCGGCGGGGCCGAGAAGGCGCGCGAGGCCGGCATCAACGTCATCGGCGGCCACACGGTCAAAGACGCAGAGCCGAAATACGGCCTCTCCGTTACCGGATTGATCCACCCCGAGCGGATCATCCGCAACTCGAGCGCACAAGCCGGCGACATTCTCTTTCTCACCAAAGCCGTCGGCACCGGCATCCTCACGACCGCGCGGCGCCGGGACGCCATCGACGACGCGGCGATGGACGAAGCGATCGTTTCGATGTCGGCGCTCAATCGCGCGGCCGCGGAAGCGATGGACGGCTGCGCCGTGCATGCCGCAACCGACGTCACGGGGTTCGGATTGGTCGGCCACCTGCGCGAGATGCTCGATGGAGCCGGCGTGGGCGCGGATATCGATGCCGGCGCGATTCCAGTCTTCGAAGGCGTGCTCGCGCTCGCGCAGGACGGCGTCGTACCGGGCGGCACGCGCACCAACCTGCGACAGGCGCTCGCGAACGGCGTGGCGTTCGACGATCGCATCGATGAGAGCCTACGGCTGGTACTCTGCGACGCGCAGACCTCGGGAGGCCTGCTCGTGGCGGTTGCGGCCGGAGACGCCGAACGCTATGCCGCTCGCGCGCGCGAACTGGGCGTGGCGATCGTGGCGCGCATCGGCATCACGACCGCCACGACCGGCTTACGCATTCACGGGTGAAACCCGGGGATCACCGAGACGACCAACCCCGCGAGTAGTCCGGCCAGTACCACCGCTCCGGCGGCCATCGCCAGTACGCGTTTCGGAAACGCGCTGCGCACGATGTAGAGTGAAGGCAGGCTAATTGCGGGGAGCGTCACCAGCAGCACGGCCGCCGGTGCGACGCCCAGGCCAAAGCCCATCAACGTCTGCACGATCGGCACTTCGCCCGCCGTCGGAATGACGAAGAGCGTGCCGACGAGCGCGAGCGCGATCAGCACCAAAATACTCCCTCCCGCCAGCGTGAGCCCCGGATGGAAGAGCCACGCGCGTGCGGCGCCCAGGAGTAGCACGATCACCACATATCCGGGAACGAT
>DAHUXY010000194.1 GCA_027315505.1 Vulcanimicrobiota bacterium
ACGGGCGAGCGGCACGGCACGTGGGTCTATTACCGCCTCCGGCCCGGCGCCCAGCGCCGCGTCACCGATGCGATCGCAAGCGCATTCTCGGCGGCCGCCCCGGCGTTATCGGCATGACCGTCGCCGCCGCACCGCCGCGCCTTTCGTTTCTCGACCGGTACCTCACGCTCTGGATTCTGCTCGCGATGGCGCTCGGCGTCGCGCTGGGTGCGCTGCATCTCGCGCTACCGGCGCTACTCGTGCCGGCCGGGCTGATCGTCATGATGTATCCGCCGTTCGCGCGCGTGCGCTACGAAGCCTTACCGGCGGTGTTTCGCAACGTGCGGCTCTTCGCGATTTCACTCGTGCAGAATTGGATCATCGCGCCGGTGCTGATGTTCGTTCTCGCGGCGATCTTCTTGCATGGGCAGCCCGCGTTCTTTGCCGGGCTCGTCATGATCGGGCTCGCGCGCTGCATCGCCATGGTGATCGTGTGGAACGAGCTGGCCAACGGCGATCGCGAGTATGCCGCCGCGCTGGTGGCGTTTAATTCGCTCTTCCAAATCTTCGGGTACGCGGCGTACGCCTATCTCTTCATTACCGTGTTGCCGCCGATGGTCGGCCTGCAAGGGCTGGCCGTGCATCTCTCCATTGCCGACGTTGCGAAAAGCGTGCTGATCTATCTTGGATTGCCGTTCGCGGCCGGCGCCGCCACGCGCTATTTCTTGCGTCCGCGCATGGGCGCGACGCGATACGACGACGGTTTCGTGCCGAGCATCGCACCGCTGACGCTCGTCGCCCTGCTCGTCACGATCGTCGCGATGTTTGCGCTGCAGGGCCAGCGCATTCTCGCGCAGCCGCTCGACGTTGTGAGCATCGCCGTACCGCTCGCGCTCTATTTCCTCGCCATGTTCTTCATCTCGTTCTGGATGGGGCGGCGCCTGGGCGCGACCTACGGCGCGAACACCGCGCTCTCGCTCACCGCGGCGAGCAACAATTTCGAACTCGCGATCGCGGTCTGCATCTCGGTCTTCGGCATCACGTCCGGCGAAGCGTTTGCTGCCGTCATCGGACCGCTGGTGGAGGTGCCCGTCATGCTCGCCCTGGTCGCGGTTGCGCGCCGCTACGAACGCTCGTATCAATCCCCCGGTGAAAGCCCGGCAAGGAGTGCTCTGTGAACAAGCCGCTGGTTCTCTTCGTGTGCCGCCACAACACCGGGCGCAGCCAGATGGCCGAGGCCTATCTGCGGCTGTTTACCGGCGATGCGGTGGAAGTCGCCTCCGCGGGGACCGAGGCCGCGGATGCCCCCAATGCAGGGGTGGTCGCGGCCATGGCCGAGGACGGCATCGATATTTCGGCGGCCCGGCCCAAGCTGATCGATCCCGCCCAGGCGGCCCGTGCCGAGCGCGTCATCACCATGGGCTGCGACGTGCAGGGCGTTCCACGCATCGACGCCGACTGGGGCCTCCCGGATCCCAAGGGGCAGCCCCCCGAGCGGGTGCGCGAAATTCGCGACACGGTGAAAGCAAAGGCTCGGGCGCTCGCTCTGGAACTGCTGCGTTAGAATCGCCTCGCGCGAGAGGCCGGAGGGGGTCGCCAGAGAATGGCACTAGCATCATGCGACGATTGCTGGGGTCCCTGATGGTCCTCGGCCTGCTCTACGGGTGTAGCGGTGCGGGTTACCTTCCCTATGCCCCGCACGCGTTGAACCCCGAGCAGATCCAGACGCTCGTCACCGATGCTTCGGCGAGTAACGCGGTTCCACAAGGCCTCGTGCGCGCGGTGATCATGGCCGAATCGGCCGGCAATCCCTCCGCCATCAGCGTCGCGGGCGCGCAAGGGCTCATGCAATTGATGCCCGGCACCTCGCAGGGCTGCGGCATCGCCAACCCGTTCGATCCCACCGAAAACGTCCAGTGCGGCACCGCCTACCTCAAAGGCTTGCTGGAGCGCTACCACAACGACGCGACGCTCGCGGTTGCGGCCTATAACGCCGGCCCCGGCGCCGTCGATCGTTATCACGGCATCCCGCCGTATCCGGAAACGCAGGCGTACGTCGCCCGCGTGATGTCGGCGTACCGGAGCTATTAGCTCCGCCCCCGCGCACCGTATGGCGACGCTAACCGAACGTCACCCGGCCCACCGCGTCCGCTCCTTGCGTCTGCGCGTTTCCATTCTCGATCGCTATCTCGTCCACGAGATGATCGGCCCGTTTCTCTTCGCGTTCGGCGCGTTTTTGCTGTTCTGGGCGCTGAACATCTTCTTCCTCGCGGCCGACTACCTGATCAACCAGCACGCGCCGTTTTTCTTGGTGCTGCGCTTCGTCGTGTTTCGGATCCCGCAAGCGATCCCGATGGCGTTTCCGTTCGCGTGCTTGTTCGCCTCGCTGCTCGCGATGGGCCGCGTCATGGGCGACGGCGAGATCACGGCCATGCGCACGGCCGGCATCGCGGTCATGCGGATCGCTCTGCCGACGCTCGCGTTCGGCTTCGCAATGTTCGTCATCGCCTACGCGATGAACGAATACGTCGCGCCCACCTCGGTCGATCTCTCGACGCGCACGTTCTACCAGATCATCTACCATACCAACTCGTTGCCGGTCGAGCCGCAGTTCTTCCGCAAGGATCCCGATACCGGCAACGTCTTCTACGTCACGCAAGTCGCGCCCGATAACAAAACGATGGAAGGCGTGCAGATCTTCAAGCCCGCGCACTTCGGCCCGTGGACCGAGACGCTGCAAGCCAAGAGCGCCACCGTCGATAACAGCGCGCTGGAACTGCACGACGTCATCGATACGCGCTATAACGCCGACGGCTACGTTACCAGCCAGCAGCACGTGAAAGAGATCCACATCGGTTTGCCGCTCGCCGAGACGGCCGCGCAGTTTATGAGCAGCCAGAACAACGATCCGTGGGCGATGTCGAGCAAATCGCTCTCGACGCAGGTGAAGGCGCTGCAGGCGCAAGGGGTCGGCGGCAGCGCGCTCGGCGGGCTCGAGATCAATCTCGCGCAGCGTCTCGCCTGGCCGTTTGCTTGCTTTATCGGCGTGCTGCTCGCGGTACCGTTGGCGCTGCGTTTCGGCAAGCGCGGGCGAACGCTCGGCACCGCGCTCGCAATTCTGATGTTCTTCGTCTACTACCTGATGACGACGGCGGCGGCGGCATTCGGCCGCAACGGCGCGATCAACCCGTTTTTGGCCGCATGGATACCCAATATCGTGATGGGCACCGCGGGTGCCGTCTTACTTTGGCTGGAAGAACGCTGACCGCGTGTCACTCTATCGAATGAATCGACGCGGCCTGGCCGCGATCGTCTGCCTCCTTGCTTTTATGAGCGGGTTCACCCCGGCTATGGCCGCGCCCTCAAAGCGTCAGCTTGAAAACGAGCGCGCCTTGCAGCTCCTCAACGGGCAGACGTGCGCGCAACGCGAACGCGCGCAGTACGTCGCCCAGGTGAACGATTTGCCGTCGGCGAGCGCTTCGCCGAGTTCGGCGCCGAGCGCGACGCCGAGCGGCTCGCCGGCTCCCGCCGCGACACCGACCTTTCCGGCGATAAACGGCAGCACCACGACGCTCTACGCCACGCCTCGGCCGCCGGTCGTCCCGGGCGCCGTTTCGCCGCCGCCGATTCCGACCCCGACACCGAACCCGGCCTCCGCGAACGCCCCGGTCTTTCTCCAGCGTGGAGGCGAGACGCCGCCGCCCATCACGCCGGCCGGCCAAGTGCCGCCGCCCCCCACGCCCGAGCCGACCGGCGCTCCGACCCTCGCGCCGAATTACATCGCCATCCTCGCCGACAAAGTCACCGGCAGCACCAAACAAGGGCAGCCGGGCGACGCCATCGGCAACGTGCATATCTATTACGGTCAGGAAGAGATCGTCGGCGACAAAGCGCACTTCGACGGGCAGCGCACGGTAACGATCACCGGCCGGCCGTACATCATCGATCATTCCCGGGATTCGGTCTTGCAAGCCGATGAGATCGTTTTCGATACCATCGACCAGACGGCGAAACTCGTCAACGGCAACGGCACGAGTTCTCAAGGCGTCGATCGCGGCCTCGTCCACTTTCGAGCCAAAGATTTGCACAGCGACGCCGACGGCGTATCGCACGGCCTCGCGCCGTACGTCACCACCTGCGAACATCCGCGCGGCGGATACCACATCACCGGGCGCAACATGGACGTGTACCCCGGCGACAAGATCGTCATCTACAAAGCGATCTTGTGGCTCGGTGCGGCCGCGGTGTTCTTCCTGCCCAAGGTCGTCATCCCGTTGCGCACCGTCGAGGACGAGCGGCAGAAACCCCACTACTTCCCCAACGTCGGGTACGACCAGTACGAGGGTTACTGGGTCAAGACGCGCCTGACGTTCGGCAAGGACCAATATTATTACGGCTACTATCGCGTTGACTATTTCACCAAGGTCGGCCTAGGCATCGGCTACGTCGGGTTCTATCAAAAGCGCAACGGACGCCGGAGCCTGAGCGTCGATTCGTACGGCATCCACGACCGGCGCAGCGCCACGTCGACGTATAACGTGAACGTGCAAGAGATCGAGAACTTTTCGAAGAGCCTGCGCGGCAATTTCGGGTTCTCCTATAATTCGAACTACGGGCCGTACACCAACCTGCCGGCGAACGAAAGCTTCAACGGAACGGTCGTCCATCAGAGCGCCCACACATCGCAAAACTACACGTTTTCGCGGAGCCAGGTGGGCTCGCAATCCAGCAGCAATTCGCTCGCGTTCACCGATAACCGTCAGCTCAACCAGCGGCTGAGCCAAGCGGTGAGCTTCAATCTTTCGAACAGCCAATCGAGCTTTAACGGCTTCAGCTCGTCCAACTCCACGGCGCACTTCAACGCGCTCACGCACTACAGCACGAGTGCCGACGATTATTTGCTCACGATCGACAAGACGTTCGCGCAGCAGCCCTACGGCATCAACAAGCTCCCCGAATTGCAGATTCGCCCGTACAAGTTCCTTTCGCACTTCATCTTTCCGGTGAACGCGCAGTTTACGGCGGGCGAGTATAGCGAACCGAGCAACGGGTTCTCCTCGCAGCGTCTGGATATGTCGTTCGGCCTCGGGCCGGAACTGCTCAGAGTCTTCGGGAGCGATTTCCAGGCGAGTGGAAACGTCCGTCAGGACGCCTACGGCACCGGCGATCTCAAAGCGCAAATTCAGCAGAACATGAGCCTGACGACGCCGCTGGGCAAGCACTTCGTCAATTCGATCACTTACAACGAAGCCAACTACAACGGCCCGGCGTTCGTACCGTTCCAGTTTCTCGACCAGCAACCCACGAGCAATCAAAAGAACGCCCAGGATCTGGTCCGCGTTTTTAACGGCGACACGTACAATTTTTCGCTGGGTTTCTCGACCAACTTCAACGCGGTCGCGCAGGCGGTGAGTTATCAATTCGCCGCAAGGCCCTCGCAGCGTTCGATCTTGCTGCTGGGCGGCTCGTTCAACCCCGGCGTCGGGCAAGGTTTTTATTCCACCAACGTGCAGCTCGCCATGCCTTTCGGGCACGACGCATCGTTACAGCTCATCACCGACGTCGACTGGAAGAATAAGGGGCGCCTGGAGAACAAGGTGCTCTACTACACCAAGACGATCGGCGACTGTTATCAGCTTCAGGCGCTCTACAATCAGTCGCAAAAGCTCGTAACGGTCTCAATCAATATTCTCGCCTTCCCGAACAAGGGCGCGGCGTTCGCGGTGGGGCAGACCGGGCCGATCGTCCCCACCACGTTCAACTTCTAACTACGGCGCGTTGGCGATCTCGCCGCCGGTAATATTATCGGCGCCCTGATCGCCCGGATGATTGCCGAGCAAAACCGTCACCGGAATATCGAACGCCTGCGTGGTGTCGAGCACCGGCGATCCGTAGGACGTATCCGCCGGGCCGCCTTGGCCGAGCGAATCGACCGGGACGTTGTTCAAATCGGTGATGAAGTAATTGAACAGCCACGAAGTGGCGTACGGCGGCGGCGCGGTCGGGCTGGGGACCGGCGTCGGCGAGGGTGCGCCCGAGGCCGTTGGCGTGGGGCTGGGCGAAGGAGACGGCGTGGGGCTGGGCGATGCCGTTTGGCTCGGCGTGGCGCTGGGTGCGGGCGTGAAGACGCCGCTCGCGATGACGCGCGCGAAGATAATGGTAAATTCGGTGTTCGAGCCGTTGGAGTTCATGGTGAGCTGCAACTGCTGCGGCGTCGTGGGAATGATGATGCGCGCGGGAGCCTGGGTCGGCGTGGCGGGGCGGGCGTATTGGATCGCCTGCACCGATGCCGCGCCCCCGGATCCCGAAACGACGAGCGCGAACGAGTAGCCCTGGAAATTGGTCTGCTGCCCGAGCGGCAGCGGCGTGTGCCCGTCGCCCGTGGTATTGAACATCACCACGTACTGATAGGTAGAAAAGTTAAATGGCGCTGCGACGCGGAACTTCACGCTCATATAGCCCGACTGCAAGCCGGACGGCCCCGTACCGGGCCGGTTTGGCGTCACTTGCCGCCCGCATGCCGAGACGATGAGCGCCGTTACCAAAAGAAGCAAACCTAGTCTACGTATCATGTTGTCCTCGGTGCGTGCGCAGCAAGCGTGCTATGCGATCGTTGCCGCGCTGCTGCTGGCGCTGGCCTTTCCTAAGGCGAATATCGCGTGGTTCGCCCCGCTGGGAACCGCCGCGCTGTTCTTGGCGTGGGAGTCCGCCTCCTGGAAACGCGCGTTTGCGCTCGGTTGGTTCGCGGGCTTGATCTTTTTTACCATCAGTTTCTGGTGGTGGAGCACCACCATCAAGCAAGACGTGGGCGCGTTCGCCTATCTGGCGGTGGTCGCCGGCGCGGCGCTCGAGGCCCTGGCTTGGGGCGCCGCCGGCAGCCTCGCGACGCTGGCTCGCGATCGCGCTCATCCGGCGCTGGCTCCGCTGGCGGCCGCGATGGCGTTCACGGTGACGGAGTGGCTCCGTTCGATCGGCCCGCTCGGCGCGCCGTTCGCGCAACTCGGCTACACGCAAGTGGAAACGCCGTTGCGCGTTCTGGCCGCCTACATCGGCGCGCCCGGCGTCACGCTGGCGGTCTGCACGATCGGCGCGTATCTCGCGAGCGCGATCGCGCGCAGACGGTGGGGCAATTTTGCCGCCGCACTCTTTGCCGTCGCGATCGTCTGCGGCATCGGATGGTGGGCGTGGCCGGCACGAACGCTCCCGCAACCTACGATCCCCGTGGCCGCGATCCAAGGCAACATCGCGCAGACGCTCAAGTGGCAGCCGCAAGCGCTACCCGAAGCGATCGAGCGCTACACCACGATGACGCGCGCCGCGATCGCGCACCATCCGCGCCTGATCGTCTGGCCCGAAACGGTAATTCCCGCGCGCGACGGGCTCAATAACGACGGTGCGCTCAGCAATAGGTTCGTGCAACTCGCGCGCGAAGCCGATGCCACGCTCGTCGTCGGCAGCCTCGACGTGCGGGCCGGCCGGTACTACAACGCGCTCTTCATCTACGGTCCCGGCGGACTGCAGGCGATTTACGATAAGCGTCAACTCGTACCGTTCGCCGAGACCTTTCCCGGCAAATCGTTTCTGTTCTGGCTGCCGTATATCGGCGAGCTGAACGGCGATTTCGCCGAGGGGACGATTCCCGGCGTCTATCCAACGCTGGCGGGCCTGCGCATCGCGCCGTTGATCTGCTGGGAATCCGCATTCGGCGATCTCGCGCACGGGCAGATCGATCGCGGAGCGCAAGTGCTGGTCGTGAGCACCGACGACGCGTGGTTCGGAACGAGCTCGGGGCCGTACCAGCACGCGCAAATCGCGCAGATGCGCGCGCTGGAAGCCGGCTCTTACGTCGTGCGCGCGGCGGCAACCGGCATCAGCGGGATCGTCGCGCCCGACGGCACGTGGCAAGCGCGCGCCGGGCTCGATACGCAGGCCGAAGTGAGCGGAGAGATCGGGCCGCCGGTCGGATCGGCGTTCGCGCGCATCGGGCCCAATCGCGTCGTCATCGCGCTCGCGGGGCTGTATCTCGCGATCGTAGCGCTATCGGGCGTATTGGTGAAGCGGCGTGCGTAGATGGCCTTGGAAGCGCATCGGTTGGATATCCGCATTCGCGCTCGCGGCATATCTTACGATCGGGATCATTCTCGCCGGCCGCGGAACGCCGCCCATTCCGCCCGCGATGCAAGCGATCGATCTACGCGGCGGATACGTGCGCGGAAATCGCATCACCACCCGCTCGTGGACCTTCGATTACGATACGGCCGAACTCTCGCCGGATGGAACCACCGGCAGTATCAACGGCGTACACCACGGCGTCATCTTCAAGAACGGCAAACCGTATATGACGATCTCGGCCGAGCACGTGAGCGTCAATACGCAATCGCTGGATTTTACGGCGCTGGGCAAAGTCGATGTCGAACGCATCGACGATACGGAGAAACGATCGTTCGATACCGATCTCGTCGAGTGGACGAACAGTACGAAAATGTTGCTGATGCCGCACCCGTGCTACGTGCACACCGAAGGCCAAACGCTGCAAATCAGCCAGATCGCGGTAAATTTCGCAACCAATGAGATTCATTTCGGAAAGATTGAGGGCAGCGTGCAGCTAAAGAAGTAAGCATGCGTACGACGCTCTGCCTAAGCGTTCTTTTTCTCGCGGCCGTCGTAGGCGGCTGCGCCGCAAACACTACGGCCCACCGTGCGGATACCGCTTCGCCGCCACCCATGCTCATCGATACTCTCGGCGTTACCATGCCGCTCGAGCAACTGGTGACGAAAATTGCGTATCGCCCGTATATTCCGCGCGTTCAAGCGCTCCGGTTTGCGGCCATTCCGCCACTGGGCGGTGCCGACACCCCGGACGGGCGTGGAATCGCGATCGAGTATGCGGCGGGGAAGAACGCGATGGTGCTCTCGGAGTGGCCGAGCCGGCATCTGCCGGTCACCTTCGATGGGGTTAACGTCGTCCTACGTCCATGCACCGGCGAACGCTTCGACAGATCGTCGGTCGCTTGGTCGTCACGCAGCGGGCTGGTGATGACCCTCCAACCCGACGGCGCCCTCCCGGCAGGCACCGTCGCGGCGGAGGCCCGTCACTTAATGGCGAGCGGCGCCTGCAGCTAGCAGGGCTTACTTGGCCGCTGCGTCGTCCTCGATTTTCTTCTTGGCGTCCGCGATCAATTTCTTGACCTTTTGGCCGCCCTTGTGGCCGATCTCTTCGTAGAAATCCGCCCCGTATTTTTCCTTGACGACTTGGCCGCCTTTTTGGCCGATCGACTCGTAGAACTCGACTCCATGGCGATCGCGCGTGGCCTTGCCGCCCTTACGCCCGATCTCTTCGTAAAACGTCGAGCCATATCGGTCGCGGACGGTGTCGCCGCCTTTTTTACCGGCTTCGCGCACGGACATTTCCTTGGTTTTGCCGGTGGCTTCTTCTTCTTTTTTTTCTGCCATGGATGTTGTGAAAACACTCGTTACCGGGAGCGTCGCCCGTTAGGACGACGAAGTATCGCCTTTGCGTTTTGGCTTTTGGCCGCCTTTTTGGCCGATGACTTCATAGAATGACGGACCGTACTTGGTTTTGGTCGCCTCGCCACCCTTACGGCCGATCTCTTCGTAGAACTCGGTGCCGTACTTGGCTTTTACTCGCTCGCCGCCGCGTCGGCCGGCTTCACGAACGCTCATTCCGCCCTGCGGTTCGTCTTGCGTCGCCATATCTGATTCGCTTCACCTCGATAGAACGTGGTACATGGTTACCATTACCCATCCGGCTGCTTGGTAAACCTAGGAAATTCTCAGCTTGATCTCTTTGGTTCTTGAGCGAGCACGGATCGTCGATGGGACGGGCCGGCCCCCCTTCACGACGGACGTCGGGATAGCAGGCAAGCGTATCGCGCTCATCGGCGACCTGAGCCACCGCGATGCGCTCCGGCGCATCGATTGCCGAGGCAAGACCCTGGCGCCGGGATTCATCGATGGCCACTCCCACGACGAGCAACGCTGGCAGAGCGATTCTCGCTTTTTATCGAAGATCGCTCTCGGGGTCACGACCGTCATTATCGGAAATTGCGGGAGCGGCTCGCAGCCCGGCGTGGATGCCACGCTGCGCGCGATCGCGCACGAACGCCCCACGATCAACGTCGGCGTGCTCCACGGCCTCGGCGCGCTCCCGGATGCGGCCGGCGTGCGCGACGCCTGCGAGCAGGGCGCCTTCGGCATCAGCGACGACCGGCGCGTCACCCGGGATACCCCAGGCGCGCAGGCGGCCCTGGCGGAGGCCATCGCGGTGGCCCGCGAGGCCGGGCGCCCGCTCTATGCGGCGCATCTGCGCGAGTACGGACCCGGGATCGAGGATGCGCTCGATGAAGCCCTGGAGAGCGCGCGGCGGGGCGAGGTGGCGCTGCTCTGCGAACACCTAGGCCCGCGCGACCGCGCACGCGGCTCGGCGCACCGCCTGCTCGAACGTATCGATCGCGCGCGCGCCGGCGGCACGCCGGCGTACGCCGATTGTTACCCCTACGTCGCGACGTGGGATTACCTGCGCGATCTGCTGCCGCCGCAGCTCCGGGCGCTTACGGACCCGCAGTTGCGCGAGACGTTGACCGACCCGGCGTTTGCCGCCACGCTCGCGCTCGCGCTGACCGCGCGCACCGGCGACCGGTGGGCGCACGTCACGATCGCGTCGGTTCCGGGCGAAGAGTGGATGGATCTGTGCGGTGAGAGCATCGAGGATATCGCGCACGCGCGCCGTCTCTCGCCCGCGCGCGCCGCGGTGGAGATACTGCGAACCGCCGGCGGCGGGGTGCGCACCTTCGATCGTTCGCTCGACGAAGATGACGTCGCGACGATTCTCGCCGCGGAGTTTACCACCGTCGCGTCGTGCGCTCCGAGCTACGGCCTCGAGCCCGGCGTTTACGGAATGGTGCATCCGCGCGCATTCGGGACGTTCGCGCGCATCTTCGGCCGATACGTACGCGGGCGACGAGCGTTCGATGCGGTTGAAGCGGTGCGTAAAATGACCAGCCTCCCGGCGCGTATCTTCGGCCTGCGCGAGCGCGGGACGATCGAAGCCGGCGCCTATGCGGATATCGTCGTGTTCGATGCCGATACGATTGCGGACACGGCAACGTACGCGCGCCCGGCTTCGTTACCGGTGGGTATCGAATACGTGCTGGTGAACGGGCAATTGGCGCTCGACCGAGGCGCGTTAACGAACGAGCGCGCCGGAGAAGCCTTGCGTGCGGGGGGATAACACCACATGAATCGAGCGTTCTTCCTGCTCTGTGCGGCGCTGCTGCTCGGTACCGCCGCGCGTGCCAATCCTCGCGCGACGCCGCCGATACGGCTTTCGGTGCACGTCATGCGCAACAGTCTCGACTTGCTCGATACCCTGGCGATCGGCGTCGTTCTCGATAATCCGTCGTCTTCGCCGGTCGCGATGCGCTTCGCGCTCCCGGCCGAATATGCGATCGACGTTCTGCACGGCGATACGATCGTTTGGAGCACGACGCCGCAAGAAACAGCATCATCGGCGATTCATTTTCCGCCGCATCTGCGCACGGTGCTCCCGGGGACCAATACGCTCGCGGTGTACGATTGGAACGAGATCGCGCGCAACGGCACGAGCCCGAAACCCGGCGAGTATACGATTCGCGTTCGCCTCCTTCAAACCGGAACGCAGCCGGTTGCG
>DAHUXY010000195.1 GCA_027315505.1 Vulcanimicrobiota bacterium
GGGCCGGCCGGAGCGGTTCTGGCGCGTCGCGACACCGAGGTGCGCTTTCGCACGCTGGCGGTGCCGCCGTACGCGGTCCTCGCCGGTTCGCTCGATCTACGCGGCGACGGGCTCGCCGCCAACGGCACCGGCGACGACGCAGGAAGCATCGGCACCGCAAACGGCGGAACGCTCATCGACGTCATCTATCAAAACGCGCAAACCAACGCCCGCATACCGGCGAACGTTTGGCGCGCGCAATCGTACGACGTCGCACCCGCCGTCCTTCCGTGGGATCCTTAACGCTCTATGCCGTGAAACGTTCGATCGCGGCCGCAATCTCCGCCGGCGTCTCAACCGGCAGGTTGTGCCCCGCGCCGCGCAACGTCACCAGCAATGCGCCCTCGATGTTGTTCGTGAGATCGCGCTTCACGCGGGCGGCGCTCACCAGCGGGTCTTTCTCACCCGCGATCGCGAGCGTCGGGACGCGGATCTCTCCTAACCGGCCGGCGAAGTCGGCAGAACGGCCGCGATCGTACCAACCGATCCAATGTTCGTATTGCGCGAGCAGCGCGTCGTCCACCAGCCGTTCGAAACTCTCCTGCGACGGCGCGCGAAACATCGCTGCGCGCGTGAATCGCTCGATCGCTCGCCGCGATCCGAAGGCCTCGAGTGTCTGGGCGCGATGCCGTGGCGACGGCCGGACGGCGGCGGCCACCCCGGGAGCCACGAGGATGAGGCGTTCGATCGCACCCGATGCCTCACAGGCCAAAAATTGGGCGATCTTCGCACCCATCGAGTGCGCGACGAGCGTTACCGGCCCTCCGATGTCGGCGAGAACGCCGCGCACGTCAGAGGCATAACCCTCCAAATCGTGCCCGCGCGACGGGCGGTCCGAGCGTCCGCAACCGCGCACGTCCATGAGATCCATCGTAAAGAGATCGGGCGCCAGCCGATCGGCGACGTCGTACCACATGCGACGCGAACTGATCCAGCCGTGAACGAATAGCAATCGACGTTCGCCGCTTCCACGGCGCTCGCAGCAGAGCTGCACGCCGCCATTATCGATAAATCTGTACGCGGATTCCGCCATATCGTGTCGAAACTGCGGCGAATCGTGCGCTCGCGCCTCCTTATCTATCTCGCCCTGCTCTACGTCGTCTTCTGTTGGGCCCTCAATACCGTGCTGGTCAAGCAGGTCGTCGAGCTGATCGATCCGCTCGCCTTCACGTTCATGCGTTTTCTCATCATGACGCCGCTGGCATTCGGGCTCGTCTATGCGAGCGGCGAGCGTCCGCGCGTCGAACGGCGCGATTGGCCGATGATGCTCCTGTGCGGCGCTTGCGGCTATGGCGCGTATCAGTATTTTTGGATTATCGGGCTCGCCCATACGACCGCGTTTGCATCGGCGTTGCTGGGCGCGTTCGCGCCGGTGTTCACGCTCTCGATCGTGGCATTGGCCGGGCTCGAGCGCGTCCGTAGCGGACGTTGGCTCGGGACGGTCATCGCGCTGGGCGGGATTGCGATTTACGAGGGCGTCTTTGCGGGCGCGGCTCGCTTTCAGCTCGGCGACACGCTCACGCTCATGGGAGCATTGGTCTTTGCCGGCTACAACGTCGTGAGCGCCCGGCTGCTGGAACGGTACTCGCCGTTGACGCTGCTCGCGATCACGATGGCCATCGGGGCGGTCATGATCGCGCCCGGCGGTATCGTCGCGCTCTCGCATACTCACGTCGACCGGCTCGGATGGTACGTGTGGAGCCGCTTCATCTTCGCAACGCTCTTTCCGATACTCCTCACGTACCCGGTTTGGAGCTGGGGAATCGCGCGAATCGGAGCGGGCCGCGTCTCGCTCTTCAGCTTCCTCACGCCCGTCCTTGCGGGCGCGCTGAGCATCCCGATCCTCCACACGAAGTTTACGCCGTATCAAGTGCTGGGGGCGATCGTTTGTTTGGGCGGGATGGCGCTCGCAAACATTCTCGGACGCGTCTCCTTTACGGATTGGTGGGCGCAGCGGACCCTCCCCTTGGAACGTTGAAACCGAGGCGGCGATGGGAGAACGAGCATGACCGAATCCGTCGAGCCGGCAGGCTGGCCGCAGCCTCGCGGATATAGCAACGGCACGATCGCGCACGGACGCTTTCTGGCCGTCGCGGGGCAGGTCGGTTGGAACGAACGCGGCGAGATCGTATCGGACGACTTCGTCGAGCAGGCGGCGCAGGCGCTCCGCAACGTCGTCGCGGTGGTGGCGGCCGCCGGAGGGGCTCCGGAACAGGTCGTGCGCTTGACCTGGTACGTTACGGACAAAGAGCGCTATCGCGAAAGCGTTCGCGCGCTCGGCACCGCGTATCGAGCGATATTCGGCGCGCACTTTCCGGCGATGACGCTGGTGGAAGTACGCGGCCTTCTTGAAGACCGCGCCGTCGTAGAGATCGAAGCCACCGCGATCCTGCCTTAGGGCTCCGCGCCGGCCTCGCCGGAGGCACGATCGCGCAGCTTGAAACGCTGGACCTTTCCGGTCTGCGTGCGCGGTAGCTCGGTGACGAACTCGATCTCCCGAGGAGCCTTGAACGCCGCGATCTGCGTTTTGCAGAATGCGATGAGTTCGGCCGCTGCGCGCTGCGGGTCTTCGCAGGGCGTCCGCAGCACGACGAACGCCTTCACGATGTGCGTGTCGTGCGCGGGATCGGGTTTCGCGACCACCGCGCATTCGTGAATTTCGGGATGTTCCAGCAGCGCCTGTTCCACCTCGGGCCCCGAGACGTTGAATCCGGCCGAGACGATCATGTCGTCGGTTCTCGCGACGTACCAATAATATCCGTCCGCATCCATGCGGTATGCATCACCCGGATAGTTCCAGCCGTTCCGCACGTAGCTCTCCTGCCGCGGATCGTCCAAGTATTTGCACCCGGTCGGGCCGCGTACCGCGAGCCGCCCGACGACGCCTGCCGGAAGCGGCGTCCCCTCGTCGTCGTGAATCTCCGCCTCGTATCCGGGAACGACGCGCCCCGTCGAGCCGGAGCGCACTTCGTCGACGGGACTGCCGATGAAGATGTGCAGCATCTCGGTGCTGCCGATGCCGTCGAGAATGGCGATCCCGGTTTTGGCGCGCCAGGCGTCCGCGACGGGCTTCGGTAAGGTCTCTCCCGCGGAGACGCACGTGCGCAGGGTACGTATGTCGTAACGGTCGAGCATCGCCGTCATCGTCCGGTACGCGATCGGCGCCGTGAACAGCGTCGTAACGCCGAAGCTCTCGATCGCCTGCAGCAACTCCGTCGGCCCCGCCTTCTCGAGCAAGAGCGTCGCCGCGCCGGCATACAAGGGGAACAGCAATAATCCGCCGAGCCCGAAGGTAAACGCGAGCGGAGGGCTTCCCGCGAAGAGATCGTCGCTCCGCGGCCGTAAGACGTGCCGCGCGTAGGTATCGCAGCTCGCGAGCAAATCGCGATGGAAGTGCATCGCCGCCTTCGGCGCGCCGGTCGTGCCGGAGGTGAAGGCGATCATCGCCACGTCGGTGGCGCTCGTCTCGACGTTCCGAAAACGATCCGATTGCGCATCCATCCGCGCCTCCAACCCATCCGGGTCGGCGCCCCCGAAGTAGATGGCCGGAATCGGCGACGCTTCGGTGGCCTCCAGCAGTTCCGGCGCCAGCCTGCGATCGCAGAGGGCCGCGTTCACGCGTGCCTTTGCAACGATGTTTCGCAACTCCGTGGCGCGATAGAGCGGCATCGTGCTCACCGCGATCGCTCCGGCTTTCAACACGGCAAGCCAGCACGCGGCGAACATCGGCGAATTGTAGGCTCGCACCAACACGCGATTGCCCGGCACCACGCCAAGTTCGTGGACCAAGACGTTGGCAATCCGATTCGCGGCGTTCTGCAGGTCTCGATAGGTGAGATCGACCGCGCCGGGCGCCACGATGCAGCGCCGCTCGCCATCGCCGCGCTCCACGTGCGCGTCGAGCAACACGGAAGCGGCGTTGACGTTGGCGGGATAGCGCAGTTCTTCGCGCTCCAACAGCAGCTCCGGCATCTGGCCGGGGGGCGGGAGGCGGTCTCGCGCAAACGTATCGGTATGAGCGCTCTGCGACATCTAGCGTCCCTCCATAGCGGCACGCGCGATAACGATACGCTGGACCTCGCTCGCGCCTTCGTAGATCCGCAACGCCCGCACGTC
>DAHUXY010000060.1 GCA_027315505.1 Vulcanimicrobiota bacterium
CGTCGCGGTTCGATCGCAGGTCGCGCAGCGCGCCCCGGCGCTTGCGGAACCCGTTGCCGTCGGCGGTTCGGGCGGCAACGTCGCGATCGTGGTTCGCGAGGACCTGTGGAGCAATCCCGATGCCGACACCGATGCCGTCGTGGTGCTGGTGCGGCGGCTGCACGCCGAGGGCTTCACGCCTTCGGTGAGCATCGCAAGCAGGCCGTTGCATTCCGAGGAGATCGACATCGTTCACGTCGTGGGGCATCGGCACGCATCGGCGATTCGCGCCAGCCTCCAATCGCTCAAGGATAGCGGGATACCCATCGTCGTCATGCCCTATCTCGACGATTCCGGCGGCCTTGCCGCATGGGGAGCGTCGACGACGCTTGGGGCGCTGCGTTCGAGCCCGGACGATGCGTTCTACGAGGAATACCTCGCGGCGATCGCTGCAAAGCGCCTCTTCTGGGAGGTCCCGGTTCCCGTCGCGGCGCCGGCTCCCGACCCCGACGTCTGCGCGTTGCTCGACCTTGCGTCATCCATCGTCGTGGTCTCGGAGGAAGAGGAGCGGCGGGCCCGAGCCGGATTCGGATATCGCGGGCCTGCCGTGCACGTCCCGGCGCTCTTCGACACGGCCCCGCCGGCGGGCGTCGATGCGCTTGTCGGACCCGGCGATTTCGCGCTCGTGCACACCTCCATCGAGCAGCGCGGCGGTGCGGTCTTTGCGGCTCTGGCGGCCTCGAAAGCGGGCGTTACTGCGGTCGTCACCGGCCCCATCGGAAACAGTGAATATTATACCTACCTGCAGATGCTGGCGGACGATCGCGTGATCGTCCTTCCCGAGCGTTCGCTCGAAGCCGGCCAGCTGGCCGGCCTCTATACCCGGGCCCGGGTCTTTCTGGATGCGTCGTGGTCCGGGCACGGGCTGCACCGCTTGGCGCGGGCCGCTGCCAACGGCGCATCGCTCGTCGCCTCCTCGACGAGCCTCGCATTCTCCGTCTTCGGAGCCTCGGTCGAAGTGGTGGACCCGGCGGGGATCGATGCCATCGCCGAAGGTCTGCGGCGCGCGTGGGAAGCGGCGCCGGTGCGCGGAGAGGCACTCGCGAACGAGGCGGCTCGCGCCTTCGATCAACAACAAGCGCTCGTCGGCGTCGTTCGCGCATACCACCAAGCGAGTTCGGCGGCGATTCCTTAACGCGGGAAACCTAAAATGCGCAACGTCAGGAGCCGATTATAGAAGGTAGGTCGTGAAGGAGACGAGAGGCACATGGATGTTCCGCCGCCCCCCGCGCCAGGGGCAAATATCATAACGGCAGCGCCGGCGAGCCCGCAAGCCACGGGTTCAGCCCCGGCGACCCCTGCGAGCGGCCCTCCGGGCCCCGTAACCGGCGCACCCGCACACGTGCCCGGGCAATCGACTGCCGGCCTCGCTCCGGCAATCGCGAAAATTTTCAGCGCGCGCGGGATTCCGCTTCCGCTGAGCCTGAACGTTTCGTACCGCGTGGTCAAGGATCCGAACGAAATCGTCACGGTCTTCACCGACCCGAGTACCGGAAAAGAGATCGCGCAGTTCCCGGCCGAGATCATGATCGGTCTGGCCGAGTTTTTCGACCAGCAGCAAGGCGCTACGCTCGACCGTAGCGCGTAACGAGAAGAGGTTTACAGCGTGTCTTCAAGTTCGGTCCCTGGGACCAACGTCGCCCCGATCACGTTCCCGGGAATCGTTTCGGGTATCGATTACAACTCGATCATCACCAAGCTGACCTCGCTCACGCTTGCACCGACGAATGCGCTAAACGCACAACTCACCACGCTCAACAACGCGAATCTCGAGTTGATCAAGATCAATAATATGCTCGAGTCCGTACAGAACGCCATCGCGGGGCTCTCCGACCCCTCGATCTACAGCGCTTACGACGCAACCTCAAGCAACTCGGCACTGGCCACCGCCAAGGGTATCGCGGGACAAGTCGCAACCCCCGGAACGTACGTGATCGAGAACGCCAGCGTAGCGACGTCGACGGTCGTGACCAGCTCCACGTCGGTCGGGCACAAAGAGACCGATACGATAACCTCGGGCACGTATGCGGGCTTGGCGTCCGATACCGTTCCGCTTGCCGATTCGTATGCCGCGATCCAGCCGAATAACGGCACCGGGTCCTCCGGTCTGGGCGAGATCACGGTTGACGGCGTTCAGATCCAATACAACGTCAACGCTCAATCGATCGATCAGATTTTCACCAACATCAACAACGCGGTGCATTCGGCCGGCGTCGATGCGAGCTTCAATATCGGCTTCCAGGCCGGGACCGACATCGTGCAGGCCACCGGCAGCCAACCGATCACGCTCGGCAGTTCCTCCGATCAAGGAAATCTGTTATCCGTCCTCAAGCTCGATCAAGCGCAGAATAATACCACCAGCATTACCGGCACGTCGGGCGTCGGCGGCCTGAGCCAAACGGCCTCGCTGGATACGGGCAACGATGCGAACTTGCTGACGCCGATCACGTCCGGCACGTTCACGATCAACGGCGTAAAGATCTCCGTCGACGCCACCGGCGATAACATCGCGTCGATTCTCGCGAAAATCAACGCGAGCAGTGCCGGCGTTACCGCTTCGTACAACGCGGCCACCAATCGGATTTCGCTCGTCAATAACGCGACGGGCCCGCAGAGCATCGTTCTTGGCGCGAGCGGCGATACCAGTAATTTTCTCTCGGCCGTCGGCCTGACCTCGGGTAGCGGCGCGACCACGGCGGTTGGGAAGCAGTCGATCCTGAGCGTGCAAAACGCCAGCGGCGTTCTCTCGACGGTATACGGCGGATCCAACGCCATCACGACGGCGGTACCGGGAATCGAGATCGACCTCACCAGCGCGATTACGTCGCCCGTCTCGATTACGGTCGCAAAAGACACGACCAAGCTCGTCACGGCCTTGAATACGTTCGTGTCGGCGTATAATGCGGCCATCGGCGAAATCAATAGTGCCTCGGCGCCGCCGATCGTCTCGCCCGTCCCGCCCGGCACGCTCTCGACGGGGAGTTCGCAGAGCTTCGGCGGCGGCGTCCTGTACGGCAATGCCGACGTCCAGTCGCTGCGCTATCAGCTCACCAACATCGTCGGCGGATTTTTCGGCGGTCCTTCGGATGCCGGCTATAACTCGCTCGCGAAAGTAGGATTGACGCTCGACGACAGCTTCTCGACGGTTACGACCAGTAACAACGGGCAGTTGTCCAACGGCGGCAGCGCGTCGCCCGGCAGCACGACCGGGGCGACGATTCAGAATACGACGTACCAGGGCACCGACGGGCAGCTCCAGCCGCTCAATACGACCACCCTGCTAGCCGCACTCCAAGCAAATCCGAACGCGGTGAGTGACGTGTTAAACGGGGCAAGCGGCCTGACGCAGCAACTCGGAACGTATCTTACCAGCGTCACCGGCGCCCCAACCTTGCTCAATAGCGGCCCGGTCGGCAATATCCCGACGGTTTCGCTGCTGCAAAATTTCGAGAACAACAACACGAACACCATTCAGAATCTCCAGCAACAGATAAAGCAGATTACCAGTAATGCAAACCAGCAGGCCAATAATCTGCGAAGCCAGTTCGTTGCAAGCGAAACCTTGATCTCGGGGCTGCAATCGGAGCAGCAGCAACTCGCCGCCGCGTTGGGCTTTACCGTGTCACCATCGAGCTCGTCGTCATAGTAAGGCGAACGTGAAGAATCTTTCAGCCGAACAGAAATATCTCGAGACGTCGATCGCGACCGCATCGAAAGAAGATCTCATCGTCAAGATTTTTGACGTTCTGATCATCGCCGCGCAACAGGGGCACGAACGGCTCGTGGGCGATCGCAACGATATCGAAGGCATTCACAACGCATTGCTTCGCGCGCAGCGGGCATGCTGTTTGCTCATGGGCTCGCTCAACATGGAGATCGGCGGAGAGCTTTCGAAGAATCTGTTCCGCGTGTACGAGTTCTGGCATCACGAGTTGGTTATGGCGAACATGCAGAAGGACCCGGTACGCGTCGAACGGCTCATCCCCGATTTTAAGGACTATCGCCAAACCTGGAATACGGCCGTGACGCAGTTTAAAGCGATGCAGCGCGCTGCGGCTTCGGGCGAGTCGGCGAGTTTTGCCAGCGTCGGATAGGCGCGCGGAGATCGAAACGATCGTGCGCGAGGTCGGCGACCTCGAGCGCTTCTGTAGCGAGCTCGAAACGGGCATAGCGGCGAGCGACTGGGAACATTGCGAGGGGCTTTTAGCGCGGATGAGGCGTGCCACGCACGCGTTGGGCAACGCGCTCCAATCGACGCAAGGGCAACGAGATCCGGCGTTCGAGGAGCAACTGCGGGCCCGCATCCAGCGAATCATGCAGATACGGGACGGGCAGATCGGGCGGCTGCGCGACTTTCACGACGGCGTAGGCGAACGCTTGCGGAGCCTTTCGAACTGGAAGGTTTACGCGCGGTCGGTCGGCGCTAAGGATACGCCGCGGCGCTCCGCCGGGCTCGATCGGCAAACCTAAAGGCGTGCGGTTTTAAGGCAGCAGCGCTTCGAACGCGGCCAGCAGGCTACGTGCCGCCGCATCCAGGCTCGCCTCCGGAGCGAACAGAATCCCGGTCGTCCGATCCAGGCGAATGCGGACGAACAGCCGCTGCAGTGCCGTCATGGACGTTTGCGCGTAGGCGCGGAGCGCATTTTCGAGGGCGGCCGAGGCACCGGGATCCGCGACGTGAGCGGCTCCTTGCGCCTGGAGGGCTAGCGTGAGTTGTCGCGCTCGTACGAAATCCCAACGCTCGCGCTCGTCCGCAATGCGGCGCACCACTTGCATCGTCGGCGCGGAGAGTTCGGTTACGAGGACGACCGCATCGGCTTGCCGGTCGGCGTCGAGGACGGGATGCGGCACGAGGGCGTCGAGGCGGGCCAGTAAATCGCCCGTATACTCGCCGATAGGCTCGCGCTTCCCCAACTTTTCGTGAAGAACGACGCGGTGCAGTACCTGCGACTGCGCGTCCAAGTGCTGTTTGATACCGGCGGCGTCGGTGCGATTCCCATCGACCGAACAGGCGAGCGCGCTGGCGAAGATGCAATGTTGCAGCATGGTCGGCGGCTTGGAGCCGTTAAAGGTACGCGCGAAGAATGCGAGCGTCGTGCGATCGAAGCGGCCGTAGAGCACGATCGCTTCGCGTGGCGGCTCGGGTACTGCTGCCGCGACCGGCTCCGGTTTTGGCTGCGGTGTCACGACCTCGGGAACGATCTCGGCCGGCGGTTCTACGGCCGACGAGAGTGCTGCGTTTGCGGCTTCGTAAACGAGTTGCTCCTCTTCGTCGAGTTCGTAGATGGGCAGTTCGTCCGCGGGAATCTCCACGGGGATGAGCGGCCTCGGGTCGTAAAATGCTGCATCGGCGCGCGCGAGGTCAGCCGAGAAGGCACTGACGCTCTGGCCTTTGCGCGAGATGGAGATGGGCTTTGCGCCGGCGATCGCCGCGCCTTGAGCCCGGACTTGCGGCGCCAGAATCAGCGGCTGCGAGCCGAGTTTTACGCCGAGCTTCCAGAGCAGCGTCACTCGGCCGCCAGGCGGAATGCCCTCGATCGTCAAGCCCGGGCCGAAGAGCGATTCGGCGAAGCGATCGTCGCTAGGGCGCCCGTCGCGCTCGAAGCTCCCGCTCCGGTAGGACGACGCCCCGGGAATGGGGACGCTTATTTCGACTGCCCGGGCGGCATGCGCGCCTTCGTTCGCGAGGCTCACGCCGACCGAGACCACCGCCCCCGGGATCACGCCGCGAGCGGGCGAAGCCGAGATTTCCACGATGATGACCGCACCTTGCGGCTTCGGTTGATCGGGCTCTTCGAGGCCCAGTGCGGTCTCCGAGGAGAGCCGGCTCTGCCAACTCGCGCGCTCCGGTATCGCGAGTCCGAGTGCCGAACGCTGCAGTTCGATCAATCGCATATCGGCGCTGGCGTCGAAATCGGGCTCGCGGTTCATTTCTCCGCGCGCCGGGTGAAGAGGCGGCTCAAGAAGCTCGAACGCGGCGCGTCCACGGCCGCCGTCGCAACTTCAAACGCCGGGGCCGGGGCCGGGAGCGGCTGTGGTAGGATTTCGATGCCTCGGGAAAGGAGCGCCGTACGGACGTGATCCTCGGCGACGAGCGTGCTGGCGCGATCGGCGGCTTCTTGCATCGAGAGATGGCCCAGCATCGTAAGCCGGCGGGGAAGACCTTGCGCGCCTTCGAGGAGCAGCGCTCGGGCGTCCGGGCTGAAGACCGCCTGCCCGGGCGAGAGCCCGGCTCTGGAGAGCCGGAAATCCAGGACCGCGCCGGCCATCGTTTCGTCTAGACGGGCCAGGCGAATCCAGCTGTCCACGCGGTCGGCGAAATTCACCTTGGCGTGAATGCGCGCCTCAAGCTCGCTCTGTCCGAACAGCAAGATGTTCAACAGCTTGCGTTGCGGTACGTGATAATTCAGGAGCAATCGAAGGGCTTCGAGGTTCTCGTCGCTCAAGTTCTGCGCTTCGTCGATCGCTAGAACCAGCGTTCGTTTCTCTAGAATGGCCGTTTCGAAGAAGAAGTTCTTGAGCGCGTTTTTGAGCGCCGCGCTCGACCGCGGCGGAAGCGCCAGCCCGAAAACGCGCCCGACGGCGATGAGGAATTCGGTCTCGGTGGCGAACGTGGGGTCGAGGATCTTCCCGAGGACGACGCGGTCGTCGGCGAGCATATCTTGCTCGAGCGCCCCGCTTAAGCTGGTTTTGCCGGTGCCAGGCTCGCCGATCACCACGGTCAATCCGCGCGAGGCGTCCACCGACTCGGTTAGCCGCTCCTTGGCCTTACGCAAGGCGCCCAGTTCGCAATAAAAATAGGGATCCGCGGTATCTAAGAACGGGTCGCGTTCAAGCCCAAAGAACCGGTAGTAATGCGCCATCAGTATGCGGTGTTTTCCTGGCCGTTTCGCCGCTGACCTTGGTGCGATCCCAATTAGCGGTAGGGCGTAGGCTTAAGGCCCGAGGACGACTCTGCCGAAGCCTTAATCATGCGAATGAGCGGCATTCTCCGGAATTTCAATAAGGTAGCAGCCCAATGCAAGCGCCTGTGAACCCTGCCGTGCCCGTTATGCAGCCGCAGCTCCCTCCCGCAGATCAGCTTCTTCCGTATTTGCGTCGTATCGACGGTGCGCGCTACTACTCCAATCACGGGGCCCTTCTGCGCGAGCTTGAGGCAAAATTTGCACTATTTTACGGGGTTCAGTCAACCCAATTGGCCGTTGCCGCGAACGGGACCGTGGCCTTATCGGCCGCTCTCCTGGCGGTGGGGGCCAAGCCTGGCAGCACGTGCCTCATGCCATCCTGGACGTTCGTGGGTTCTGCAGCGGCGGCGTGGGCGGCGAATCTCGAACCGTATTTTATCGACGTCGACCAATCGACATGGATGCTCGATCCCGAAGCCCTACTTCGTCGTAGCGACCTAGGCGAAGCCGGTGCCGTAATGGTGGTCTCCGCCTTCGGATCTCCCGTCGACACGGAAGCTTGGGATAGATTTACCGCTCGGACTGGGGTGCCGGTCATCATTGATTGCGCTGCGG
>DAHUXY010000205.1 GCA_027315505.1 Vulcanimicrobiota bacterium
AGCTGCACGCCCCGCACACAGCCTCCCCTAACCGGCCTGGACTCCACGCGGCGCCGGCGCCGAACGAACGAAACGATCGCAAACAACGCACCTAACGCGATCGCGATGGCCGCTCCGAGCGCGAGCGCTCTTCGCGGCGTGGTGCGCGCGCAGCCTGCGTAATCGATCGTGGGCACGCGTTGCGCGCACCATGCGTAGCGCCAATACGGCGGCTTTACGCGCGCGGACCAGCTCGCGGCTTGTGCTTGCCAACGCGCGCGTAACGAGGGGTCGCGCGCGATTCGGCGATGGACGCCGGCGAGCGCGCGTCCGTCGAGGCGCGCGATCCCGAAGGCCCGGTCGAGCGAACCTGCGGAACGCCAGCGTTGCGCGGTTTCGTCGAAATACTCGGTACGCACGTCCTCGAGACTTCCGTTCGGTTCGACCGCGACGACGTAAAACGCCGGGTTGTTGTCGTAGACCGGCGAGATGGATGAAACGATCAGCGCGGGAGTGCTTCCGACCGAGCGGAGTTCGAAGCGGTGCGTGTGGCCGAAGAGGGCCCAGCGGACGCCCGGGGCTTGCATGTCGCGCACGAATGCGGCCTGCGCGTTCGCGTTGAGAAACGGAACATTCACGAAACCCCGCAGCAGCGCCGTCGTACCGGCATCGATGCCGGGCGGAATGTGGCTCACGATTGCCGTGGGGCGCCCGCTTCGCACTTCGCGCGCGAGCCACGCGCGCTCGGCAGCGGCGAGATTGCCGCGAGCCGGCCGGCACGAGCCTCCTGCGAAATACGACCACGGGATGTCGTTGACGACGAGCACGCGCAGGCGGCCGTTCAAGAAGTCGTCGCTGTAAAAGCCGCCGTGGAGAAACGTTTGCGCGAAACTCGTGCGCGCGCCGCGGCGTTGCACGAGCGGTTGCCAGATGCGTTCGAGCGCGCGTTGATACGAGCCGCCGTCTTCGCTCCGGTAGTCGCCGCAGTAGTCGTCGTTATTGCCGAGCGTGACGATGAAGCGCGCTTGGGGGAAGGCAGTGCCGAAGCGGTGCGCGATCGCGCGCATCGCTCGTACGGCCGCCGTCTGCGCGTCTTCGTGATGCTGGGCGGCGAGTTGCGCGAAATGATGGGCGAGGAAATCTCCGGCGATCACCACGACCGGGGGGTGCGGGTCGGCCCGAAGCATCCGCGCGACCGTCGCGTCCAAGAGCGCGGCATTGCTGTCTTTACCGTATCCGGCCGGGGACGCGCCGGCCGCAAACGGATCGTAGTGGATGTCGCTCACGACGAGCCATTGCTGGGCGGCGCTCGCTGGGAGCGTGAGCGCGCACGTAAGGGCCAGCAGCGCTGCGAAAGCGCGGATCATCCCGGCAGCGGCGATGGTGTCGGCGCCGGTGTCGGAGGCGTCGATGGAGCGGGCGGCGGGCTCGGCTGCGGCGGCAGATCGTTGGTTTGAATCTGCGGCATCGCGCATGCCGAATAGGCTACCGCGGTTAACGCGACTTGGCCGCACCAATAGGCGTGCCAGTAACCGTTGGTGATCGGCGCGCGTCCGCTGCCGCCGTCGTAGAGCCGGTCGAAGCGTTCGCGCAGTCCGGGATCGGTAAGCATCGCGCTATGCAGCCGTTGGAGCCCGGCGGCGTTGAACGCTTGCACGCCGTAGGTTCGATCGAAGACGTACTCGTCGCGCCAGCGCGCTTCGCCGTGAACGTTGCCTTTGGCGAGCGCGGCCAAATCTTGTATCGTAAAGACGGTTTCGTCGCTGATGTATGCCGGATTGCCCGCGATGTGCGCCACGATGAACGACGGGTTGTTCGCGAAAACCGGGCTGATCGACGGCACGATCTGGAGCGGCACGGCATAGACCGACGACGGGGATGCCACGATGCGAAAGTCGTTCATGTGCTCGTGCCCGAACGTGGCGAGCGCCACGTATTCGTTGGGATCTTGGAGCAATCCGACCAGCGTGTCGTTATAGGGTTGCGCCAACATCATCGTTACCGTTCCGGCAACTGCGGCGTGGAGCGTCGCGTGCACGTCGACGCCGGGTGGGATGTGGCCGATCACCCACGCCTGGCTGCCGCTCGGAATCGATTTGAGGGCTTTCTCGAACCAGGCCATCTCCGTGCCGCCGGGGTCGCTGCCGGCGGTGCCGCACGCGTTGCGATATTTCGGCGACCAGTAGATGTCGTTGAGGACGATCGCCACGAGGTGCTCCGCGGGCAACGGGACCTCGTAGGAACCGGTGGCGGAGAACTGCGCCGTAAAATCGGCGGCCGGAGCGTCGGCAACGGCGGGCGCCCACGCTTGTGCCATGTGGGCCAGGAACGGGCTGCCCGGCGCGCTTGCATAGTCGCCGCAGTAGCCGTCGTTGTTGCCGATCACCGGCAGCACGTGGGAGCGGGGGAAAGCGGTTTGAAATTCGAGCGCTAAAAATGCGATCGTCTTATCGACGAAAGCGTCGTACTGCGCGTCGCTTTGACGCGGCAAGTCCGCATCGAAGCGCTTGCGAAAGCCGTGGGCCAGAAAA
>DAHUXY010000236.1 GCA_027315505.1 Vulcanimicrobiota bacterium
TTGTATCACGATCGCCGCGTCGCTGCGTTGAATCCCTAGATACGTTGGGTCGATCACGAGATCGGTTTTGGCGTGCTCGGCAATCACCAAGAAACGATCGTCCTTGGGCACGTTAAGGGTTTCGGTCATCGCGTTATACACCACGTCGCCGGCGGCGCTGCGATACTCGGGCGATGTACCGGTAGGAAGATCGATACGAACCAGTGGCATAGCTTCTCCTTACGCGATCTGCAGGTGTGAGACGTTCGAGCGGAGCGCCGTCGCTTCAGCGGCTACGTCGAGGATTCCACGGGGCGCGAATTGGCAAAGACGCCCATGGCGTGGAAGCCCGAGTCGACGAAATGCACCTCGGCCGTTACGGCACCCGAAAGATCCGACGCAAGGTAGACGGCCGTCTTACCGACGTCCTCCGGCGTCACGTTCCGGCGCAACGGCGATTCTGCAGCCACCATATCGAGGATGTATCGCAGTCCGTGGACCTGGCGCGAACTCGCCGTTGAAATCGGGCCGGCCGAAATGGCATTGACGCGAATCCCGCGCGGTCCGAGATCGTACGCGAGATAACGAACGATCGATTCCAGCGCCGCTTTCGCGATGCCGGCCAGATTATAATTCGGCACGATCGCCGTCGAGCCGAGATACGTTAACGCGATGATGCTGGCCCCGTCCGCAAAAAGATCGACGAACGCGTTCGAGAGCGCGATCAGCGAATACGACGAGATATCGAGCGCTAGCGCGAACCCGTCGCGCGATGTCGTATAGACCTTACCCTGTAGATCTTCTTTGCGCGTAAAGGCGATGGAGTGAACCAGCACGTCGAGGTGGCCGTAGTCCCGGCGCACGGCTGCGGCCAAATCGGCAAGGGCTTCGTCCGAACTGACGTCGCACGGGTAGCAGTGCGCTCCCCCAAGTTCGGCGGCGAGTTTTTCCACCTCGTCGCGAACGCGTTCACCCTGATAGATAAAGCAGAGCCGAGCCCCATGCGCGTGTAAGGCTCGCGCGATCCCGGTTGCAATCGACCATCGATTGGCAACGCCGGTGACTAGGGCGATCTTGCCGTCTAAAAGTCCCACAACGATTCACCATGCTCCGATTAGCGAGTTAGGGTGGAAATGACGTCGGCTGCAGTATATGTGAGTTGCCCGGGTGGCAAGAACCGCACGATCTCCGTGAGGTCGTCTCCGGCGGTAACGAGGCCCCCTTCAGGATTGCCGTCCTTGCGCGTCTGCGGCAGCCCTACCGTTGCAAGCAACGCGTTGCAGATGCATTTGCGTCCGACGGCATTCTCGATGTCGCCGCCCTTAGCCGCATAGGCTTTAGCCGGTTCGCTCGCGCAGCGAAAGGCAATCTTGCCCGAAGGCGTCCTGTAGGCTTCGCGGAGATATCCGAGGTCGCAGACGCGCTCGCGCTCCGCATAGAGTTCGTCTTGCGAGAGCGTCCCCTCGAGGCTCGCGACTTTGAACGGGAACCCCGTCGGCGAAGCCAGCGGGTCGGTCCAGACGTTCGCTTGGCGTGCGGCGGCTTTCTCTACCAGCGCGCGCTTGTAGTCGTCCCGCAGCGAGGATTCGTCGCAGAATGCGAACGCGGTTCCGATCTGTACGCCCTGCGCTCCCGCAGCTAACGCCTCGCGCAATTTCTCCGGGGAAGCGTATCCGCCCGCGAGCCAGAACGGCAGATTCAAAGCGCGCATTTTTTCCAGATCCACGATGTCGCGCTCCCCGTATACGACGGCACCCGCTTCGTTGACGTGGAGTTTTCCGCGCGGCGGCGCGTTATGTCCGCCTGCGCTGGGGCCTTCAACGATAAAACCGTCGACGCGTCCCTGTGTTTTTTTCACCATCGTCGCCGCCAAGGTATTCGACGCGACGATCGCGAGAAAGGCTGGGCGTTGTAACGGTGGCAGGTCGCATTCCATGAATTCGCGAGGGGCAAACCGCAGGGTGGTATCGTCGCCTTCTTGCGCCCCGATCACCGTTAGCGGATAGGTGGCCGGCTCGTGATCGATAAAGCGATCGATCGCGTCGGGAATCTTTATGGGAATGCCGGCGCCCATGAGAACGTAGCCCACGCCCGCAAGCATCGCACCGTACAGCGATGGGAGGTGCGGTAATTGCGATTTTTCGAGGTAGTTGATGCCGACGGGATTGCCGTGCCCTTCGCGAGCCAAGGAGACTTCAACGAAGTTGGCGACCATGCAAAGCATCTGCATCGCAGGGCGGTTTTGCTTCACCCACATCGGCAGCGTCTTGTAAGGCTGGTTGGGCGCTCTGCCGCCGGGATTGTAGTAGGTCTTCCACACGCGCTCGACCATGCGTTGAAAGGGGAAGCGCTCGGCGCCACGCCTCATGTGGCCGCCCGGGTCGCCGTCTTGCAGGCGCCGGGCGAAAATCTGGTCGAGCGCCGCCCCCGAAACGACCCCGAGCTGGCCTAGGCCGGAAACGGCGCCGGCTAGCCGCCAGCTAGAGACGCCCACGCCCATGCCGCCCTGGATGATCATCGGAGCGCCGTTCATAGCCGTAGTATCACACGGCGCGATGGCCTGTGGGCACGTCTTCTCACGCAGCTGAGGAATCGAGTCTCGCTAGGAGAGAATACCGAGTTCCCGTCCGACGGCTTGGAATGCGGCGAGCGCTTTGTCCATCTCTGGCTCCGTGAGCTTGGCGCTGAGCTGCGTGCGAATCCGCGCGGTACCCTCGGGAACGACCGGGAAGCCGAAGCCGGTCACAAAGATCCCGCGCTTGAGCAGCAGGTCGCTCATTTGAATCGCAAACGCCGTATCGCCGACGATGATCGGCACGATCGCGCTTGGGCCCTCGAGGGGTTTGAAGCCAAGCCGCGCGAGGCCCGCGCGAAAGTACGCGATATTCGAGCGGAGGCGATCCATCAATTCGGGGTGCGCGTCTAGATAGTCCAGCGCGGCGAGCGAGCTGCAGGCGACCGTCGCCGGGAGCGCGTTCGAAAACAGTTGCGGGCGCGATTTTTGAATCAGCGTATCGATCAGCGCGTGGCTGCCGGCGACGAATCCGCCCGCCGCTCCGCCGAGCGCCTTCCCGAGCGTTCCGGTGATGATATCGATTTCCCCGGTTAAACCGAAGTGCTCGATCGTCCCGCGGCCGGTCTTCCCCATAACCCCCGTGCCGTGCGAATCGTCGACCACGCTCACGGCGCCGTATTTCTTGCAGAGCGCCACAATCTCGGGAAGCTTCGCGAGCGAACCCTCCATCGAAAACACGCCATCGGTCACGACGAGGATGGGCGCGCAGCCTTGCGCGTCCTTGAGCTTCTCTTCGAGCGAAGCCATGTCGCCATGCTTGTAGACGGCGCGCTTGGCTTTACTTGCCAAACGCACGCCGTCGATGATCGACGCGTGGTTCAGCTCGTCGCTGATAATCGCCGAGCCTTCGCCGCAGATGGTCGCGAATAGCCCCGTGTTGGCGCTCCAACAGGAGACATACGTCAACGACGCCGGCGTCCCGAGAAACGCGGCGATCCGCTCCTCCAGCGTGCGATGGATGTCGAACGTTCCGCAGATGAAGCGCACCGATGCGGTACCCGCGCCGTACGTATCCAGCCCGCGTTTGCCGGCTTCGATCACTTCGGCTTGGTCGGAGAGGCCGAGGTAATTGTTGCTGGAGAGCACGATCACGTCGCCGGCTTCTTCCATGTGCACTTCGGGCGCCATGGGGGTGGTGATGTGGCGCAGATGCTTGTAGGTTCCCGCCGCTTTGAGCGCGTCGAGATCGGTTTGGAGGCGGGTTTCGAATGCCGTATTCACGATGCGATATCACCTTTGAGATCGAGAACGATTTTGGCCGCTTCGCCGCTGCGCATCAATTCGAACGCACGATCGAACTGCTCGAACGGCAACACGTGCGTGATGATCGGGCGCAGATCCACGCGCCCGCTCTTCACGAGCGCCTGCGTTTGGTACCACGTTTCAAACATTTTGCGGCCGTTGATGCCGAGCACCGTAAGGCCCTTGAAGATGATACGTTCGGCGAGATTGATATTGATCGAATCGCTGGGGATGCCCAGCAGCGCGGCGGTGCCGCCGTTGCGCACCATCTGCAAGCCGCTATCGATCGCCGAACCGCTACCGGACATTTCGAGCAGCACGTCGACGCCGTCGCCGTTGGTGCGGCGCTTAATCTCTTCGACCAATCCGGGGCTGCGGGCATCGAACGTCTCATCGGCGCCCAACCGTTTGGCGAGTTCGAGTTTGGCCGGGTTTACGTCGATCGCGTACACCGACGCGGCGCCCGCAGCGCGCGCAACCGGGATCGCCATCAGCCCGATCGACCCGACGCCGGTAATCACGACGCTTTTCGTGCTCACGCCGGCAGCCATCACCGTATGGACAGCGTTGCCGAGCGGATCGAAGATCGCGGCAAACTCATCGGGAATCGCCGGATCGAGTTTCCAGACGTTGTACTCGGGCATCGCGATGTACTCCGCGAACGCCCCGTCGCGATCGACGCCGATGATCTCGACGCGCTCGCAGATATGTGCCTGCCCCGTGCGACAAAGCACGCAGGTGAGATCCGCGATGTGGCCCTCTGCCGAGACCCGCTCGCCGGCCGTCACCGCACGGACCGCGCTGCCCACGGCGGCAACGGTCCCCATAAATTCGTGCCCGATCACCAGCGGCGGTTTCACCCGCGCCTGCGCCCATTTATCCCAGCTGTAGATGTGCTGGTCGGTGCCGCAGACCCCCGCCTTCTCAACGTGAATCAGTACGTCGGTCGGCCCGATTTCGGGGATCGGCACCTCTTCGAGCACAAAGCCGGCTTCGGGGCGGAGTTTTCGCAGCGCGCGCATGGTTGAAGTCATGTCGGGCCAGACTATTTGGCGTCGCCCTTCGCGTCACCTAGACGTGGCTTTGGTCTTTGAGCTGCGCACCCTTGGCGAACGCCGGCTTGACGACGCTTTTGCGGGTCTCGCCCGTGCAGATCGGTCCGTCGTGAGAATGCTCTTACGTCTTTGGCGGCTGCCGTAATCCCACCGTCGCACCATTGGGGGCTTTCACGCTGGCGACAAGCATTCCGTAGCCGACGTCAACGATCTCTTGCACGACCGTGCCGCCCGCGCCCACGAGCCCTTGTACGCTCGCCGCAATGTCGCTTACCGTCCAATAGGCGAGCGCGGCCGGTTCGCGTTTATCTCCCGCCGGAACGAGCCCGATTTCCATATCCCCGCACTTGTAGCCGACGTACTGCGATCCATCGACGTAGGGGTCAGCGCCTGTAAGCTCACGAAAGAACCGCTTGGTTTCGATCAAATCCGCAGCAGGATAGACGATCAGGGACACATCCTTCAAGATTTCATACTCCTTCTATCTCTATGACAGATCGAACGCGATGAAACGTGACGGATACCCCGGGGAGAGGATGCATTGGAGAATGCGGAGTGCCTCGCGGAGCGCTTTGAGGCGGCTCGCCCTCGCTTGCAGCGCATCGCGCAACGGATACTGGGGTCGGCGACGGAATCCGACGACGCGCTCCAGGAGAGCTGGCTGCGCATCAGCCGCGCGGACGTTGCGGGCGTTGAGAATCTCGAAGGCTGGCTTACGACCGTTGTTGCACGCGTCTGCCTCGATGCACTGAAACGGCGCGAAAGCCGGCGCGAGGAATTGACGCCGGAGGATCCGCGTACCAACATGGTAACGATCGCTCCAGGCGAACGCCCCGAGGAAGAAGCGATCCTTGCCGATTCGATCGGCATAGCGCTGCTGATCCTGCTCGATGTGCTGCCGCCGGCGGAGCGCGTTGCATTTGTGCTGCACGACATGTTCGACGTGCCCTTCCACGACATCGCCGAGCTGGTTGGAAGGACGACCGAGGCGGCGCGGCAACTCGCAAGCCGCGCGCGCCGCCGCGTGCGCGGCGCATCCGCCGGCCGCGATGCCCTTACGCAGCGGCACGACGAACTCGTACGCGCGTTTCTCGCAGCCTCGCGGGTGGGAAACTTCTCGGCGCTCCTAGCGCTGCTCGATCCGGGAGCTAGGCTTCGCGCGGATGCGGCGGTGGTGGCCATGGGCGGCGCGGCGTATTGGCAGAACGATCGTCTGCAGACCGGTATCGAAGGGGCGGATGCCGTTGCCCGGACGTTCTCCAGACGTGCGCGTGCTGCGCGATCGGCATTGATCGACGGCACACCGGGAGCGGTGTGGATGCATGCAGGCGAGGTGCGCGTTGCGTTCCGCTTTCGAATAGTGGACGATCGCATCACGGCGATCGATCTCATCGCCGATCGCGCTGCGATCGCGCAATCGGTCATCGAGCGCTAATTAAAAAGCGGAGCGGGGGCAACCCCCGGCTCCGCTTCGTGCTATCTCGATCGAGAGCGGCTAGAAGTCGTACTCGGCCTGGAAGCGGTTGTACTTGAAGAGCGGCAGGCCCGCGGTGGTCTGGGTGCGCTCGCCGTAGCGGTAGTGCACGAGGAAACCGTGATAGGCGCCCTTGCCCACCTTATTGAGGCGGTAGAGGGCATCGAAATCGGTCTCGTACGTGGCCTGCGCGTACGCCGGGTTGTTGTAGCTGTACCACGCGCGCGTCACGTAGCTCGAGAACCGCTTGTCGTTCGACGTGAACGTCACTTGCGCTTTGAACGCGTTGCCCGGGCTGCGGCGATCCGACATGCCCTGCGTGAGCGAGGTAGTGAAGAGCGGATCGGTGGCATACGAATCGGTGTACGGGCTGGCCAAACCACCGTAGTAAATGTTGGTCGTGCCGTTGGCGTTCGACGAACAATTGCCCGAGCCGCCGGTCGGGAGCAGGTAGTTGAACGATCCGGTCGCGGCGGTTGCGGTGCCGGCAATCGAGTTGCCCTTACAGCTAAAGCCGGCCGGGAGCGTAACGGTATCGGTCTTGACGGGGACCGTGTCGTACCCGAGCGTCACCGCGACGTTCGGCGTAACGTTGATACCGCCCTGAAGGCCGAAGACGCTGGCATCGATCTTGCCGAGCACGGCCGAGCCGGTGTTCTTCTCGCTGCCGAGTTGCAGCGCTACGAACGGATTGAGTTTCGAACCCGAGATCGGGTAGCGCGCATCGAGCCACAGAAGGTTCGCGATGTTCTGGAAGCCGTAGTAATACGCGTTGGCGGTGAGGCCTTTGAGGCCCGTGTATCCGGCCTTGCCGTAGAAGAATCCATCGGTCGCGATGGTTTGGCCGCCGGGGACGAGGGTGTTGCTCGGCACGCCGGGCGAGCCCGCCGGGAAGCTCGTGAGCAGCGTCGATTTATCGAACGCCGAACTCGTGCGGTTCTCCCAGCGAATGTAATCGGAAGCCTCAACGGTGAACTGCTTGTCGATCGCATAGCTCACGTCGGCGCCCTGGAAGGCGGCCGGCTTGATACGCGAATCGGAAGCGTTCGCCCACGGCGTATTGATGACTTGGTTACCGACCTTGGCGTAGAGGCCGTCGGCTTTGTACTGCAGATACGCTTCGTAGAGCGTGCTGAGTTGGAAGCCCGGAATCGTGTCGTCGGGGTTCGTCGCCGGCTGCTTGTTCGAAACGCAGGGCAGGCCCTTTGCGTGATCGGCGGCAGACGAGCACGCACCGAGCGGATTTGCGTACAGGTACGATGCGCCCGCCGTGAACGGCGAGTTTGCGAACTTGTATTCGCCGTGCAAGCTGATGCCGAGATTGAACGACTGCTGATTGGCTTGGCCGGTAGCGCCGCCTTGGGCGGAGCTGCTGGCGTTCTGCCGCGTGAAGTCGTAGGCGCGGACGTAGCCGCTGTACGAGAACGGATTTGGAGTGGCCTTCGGCGCAGGGGTTTCCTGCGCGACGACGGTCGTTGCCGGTGTTGCCGATGTTGCCGCCAGCGCGAACGTCGTGCCCGCCAAAGCCATCGCGAACACGGTCACTGCGACGCGCGCGAGTTTGGTTAACACGTAAAAAATGCTCCTAAGTTGTTGGGACAGGAGTAACGCCCCTAGTGTAACGACGCGCGATTAAGCGCGACTTAACGAATCTTTAAGTCTCTCGGCGTACTGACGATAGCGTCTATAGTCGCACCAGCAGGTGCGTAGAGGACTTAGCCGTAGCGGCCCGTGATGTAATCTTCGGTGCGCTTGTCTTTGGGCTTGGTGAAAATCGCCGACGTGCTCCCGGTCTCGATCAGCTCGCCCATCAGAAAGAACGACGTGAAGTCGCTGATGCGCGCGGCTTGCTGCATCGAGTGGGTGACGATGATCACCGTGTACTCTTTTTTGAGCTGATCGATGAGATCTTCGATCTTACTCGTGGCGATCGGGTCGAGCGCCGATGCGGGCTCGTCCATCAAAATCACTTCGGGATCGACCGCGAGGCAGCGGGCGATGCATAGACGTTGTTGCTGGCCGCCGGAGAGCTCCAAGGCGGATCTATCGAGACGATCTTTGACTTCGTCCCAGAGTGCCGCGTGGCGCAAGCTTCGCTCGGCGATCTCCATGAGTGCCTTACGGTTGCTTAGGCCGTGTATGCGCGGCCCGTACGCCACGTTCTCGAAGACGGTCTTCGGGAACGGATTGGGGCGCTGAAACACCATCCCGATGCGGTGGCGTATCGTCACGGGGTCCACGCCGGGCGCATAGATGTCGTCGCCATCCAGGTACACGTGGCCCTGCACCCGGGCGTTGGGCGTGAGGTCGTGCATGCGATTGAGCGCTCGGACGAAAGTCGATTTACCGCAACCCGACGGGCCGATCAATGCCATGACG
>DAHUXY010000237.1 GCA_027315505.1 Vulcanimicrobiota bacterium
TCACGGCGGCGATCACCGCTTGCAATGCGTCGCGGTCCTTGCCGGAGACGCGCAATTGCTCGTCTTGATATTGGGCGTTGACCTTGAGTTTGAGCGACTTGATTTTCTCCGTGAGCTCCTTGCTCTTCTCTTTCGGGATCCCGCTGCGGAGCGTAATGATCTGGCGGACGGTACCGCCGGCTGCCGGCTCGACGACGCCCAACTCGAGGGCCTTGATGTCGATGCCACGCTTGAGCGCTTTGCCCTGGAGGATATCGATGACGTTCTTCATCTTGAGCTCATCGTCGGAGACGATGGTGATTTTTTTGCCGTCGCTCTCGATGCTCGTCTTGGAATGCTTGAAATCGAAACGCCCTTCGACTTCTTTGCGCGTTTGATTGAGCGCGTTATCGAGTTCTTGCTGGTCGATGCGCGACACGACGTCGAACGATGATTCGCTCGCCACGATTACTCCTCCGGATGATGCAGGCAGTTGGCGTCTCGCGACGCTATAACGAAAACGTACGTTCGACGACGCTTCCGTCGGCGCCCAGCTTTCCGAGGCCCTTCCCATCGACGTAAACGCTCACGCCGCCCGCATTTCCGATGCGAAGGCGAGCCGTTTTCCCGTGGAAGAGCCGGGAGGTGCCGGCCGGAAACGTACCCTCCATGCTAACATTTCCGTCAACCGTCACCCGCACCCACGAGGGAGCCGCGAGGACGACCTGGATGGTATTGGCCCCGCCGCTCCCCGGACTCATCGACGGCATCGGGCTCGCGGAGCCGCCGGGAGACGGCGAAGCGATCGGGGTTGCCGACGCGGCCGGACTGGGGGAAGCCACCGGCAGGCTGGAGGGGGCGGAACTCGGGGCTGCCGTCGACAGGGCCGCCACGGTGCCGGCGCTCTTGGTCCCGATCGTCAACTCGTTGTATACGACGAAGGCGATGAGCGCCACGGCAACCAATGCGGCCAGCCACAGCACCGGCGTAAGGTTGCGCGGCGGCGGCAGGGCCTCAACCGTCGTAGGCGGCGAGGGTTGCCGGGAAGGGCGGCTCGGCGGCTCGTGCGCTTCGGCGGCGGCCGGAATCGGCCGCTCGGTGAAACTCGCGACGATCTCATCGGCGTCGAGGCCTAAGAACCGCGCGTACGTCTTGAGGAAGCCGCGGATGTACACGGGGGCGCCGATCGCCGCCCAGTTCTCGTCCTCAATGGCAGCAAGATAGACCGAGCGAATACGAATCTGCTCGGAGACATCGGAAAGGGAGAGGCCTCGAGCCTCACGTGCGGCGCGAAACCGCTCGCCCAACGCTGGCATTGGGGCTTTGAGTTAGTTCCCTACTCCTGTTATCCTGTGAACTTAGGAATCCAACGAGCATGCAGAAACCCCGCGTGATCGCCGCGATGAGCGGCGGCGTCGATTCGGCGGTTGCAGCCGGCCTTCTGGTTGAAGCCGGCTACGACGTCATCGGCGTAACGATGAAGATGTACTCACCCACTCGAGCGCCGCACGCGAAAAGCTGCTGCGGTATCGACGACTTCGACGACGCCAGGCGCACCGCCGCGACGCTCGACATCCCGCACTACGTCCTGAACTTCGAGGAAACGTTCCGCCGGAACGTCATCGAGCGATTCGCCGACGACTACGCGCAAGGGCGCACGCCCAATCCATGCGTCTCGTGCAACAACTTCGTCAAACTGGGGACGCTAGGGGCATACGCCGACAAGCTCGGTGCGACGTACATCGCAACCGGACACTACGCCCGGGTCGAGCATCGGGACGACGGCACGCATCTCTTTCGCAACCCGCACGCCAAAGACCAAGCCTACGCGCTCGCGCAATTGACGCCCGCGCAGCTTTCGCGGTTGCTTCTACCGCTCTGCGATTGGGACAAAGCAACGACCCGTTCGCACGCGCAGCGTCTCGGGCTCGCGATCCACGCGAAGACCGAGTCGCAGGACATCTGTTTTGTTGAAGGGGGGGACTATCGCGAGGTCCTCGAGCGCGTTCGCCCGGGGATCAACGCGCCCGGAACGATCGTAACCTCCGATGGGACCGTCCGCGGAACGCATGCCGGGATCGCACAATACACCGTGGGGCAG
>DAHUXY010000250.1 GCA_027315505.1 Vulcanimicrobiota bacterium
AGCTGCTCGCCGGCGGCGAGCAGCCGTTGCTGCGCGGCCAATATCCTCGGCCGTTTTTCAGCGGCACGCCGCTGAAAGTCCGCAAGGGTACCTGCGAGTGGCAGCGGGTCGAGTGCATTTGTCAGCACAAGCGATGCGGTAATCGGCATATCGAGAAGGACCTCGAGGTCGTCGGTGGCCTCGTCGCGATCGGCCTTAGCATCTTCCAGCGTCTGCATCGAGCCCGCGAGCGCAGCCTGCGCCTGCGACCCTTCGTACCTTGGGACGCTGCCGGCCCGTATCCGAACCGTGATGTCGGAGACCCTGCGTTGCTGGTAATTCACGGTAACCATACGCGAAGCGACAACCGCGCGGGCGAGCAACGCGCGCTCGTAGGCTTCTGCAGCCAGATATCCCGCGTCGTTACGCGCTCGCAGAGCGTCGAAGCCGCTCGCGCTCGCTCCGGCTCGAGCCGCTCGTGCCGATGCGGCATCGGATGGATCGAACAATGGAACGGATGCATTTGCCAAGAGGTACGTCTGTTGGGCGACCGGCATCCCAAGTTGCGCGACGCCGCCGTTCGTGACCGTTCCTGAAATCCCGAGTTGCGGGAGCAACTGCGCACGTGCGGCCAGGACCCGAGCGGCCGCATCGGCCAGGTCAGCCTGCGATAGACGAACTTCGAAACTCTCCGATTGCGCGCGCGCGATTGCCGCAGCCAACGTCAGCGACGAAGGCGTTTGCGCCACGGCGGCGAGCGGTATCGCAAGAAGGAGCAAGACGGCGATGGTGTGTCTAAACATCTGCGGTCTCCGAATGTTCGCTCGAAGGGCCTCGTCGCGTGACGCGGCGCCACCAGGCCGGGAGATCGTCGAACGCGTCGTGCAGTACCGGAACCACGAAAAGCGTCAGCACGGTCGAAATGGATAGCCCACCGATGATGACCGTCGCCAACGGCGAGTATGCATCGATGCCGGTTTTCGGGAAAAACGCTACCGGTATCAGCACGATCAGGCTCACGATGGTCGTCATGAGGATCGGCCGCAAACGGACCGGCCCCGCATAGAGAATCGCGTCTCGCCGGGAGAGCCCTTCCTTTCGTTTCCGGATGATAAGGTCCAAGAGCAGAATCGCATTGCTGACGGCCATGCCGTTGGCGACGACGATTCCAAGAATGGAGACGGTCGAAAAGCTCTGGTGCGCGAGCAGTAATCCGCCGAACATCCCGAGCAGCTGGAGCGGAATCGCCAGCAGCATCACCAGCGGCTGTACGACCGACCTGAACTGCACGACGAGCAGGAGGAAGACGAAGAGCAGCGCGATCTCCATCGCGCTCAGCAACCGGTTGAAACTCTGCGTCATCTCGGTCATATCGCCGCGCATTTCCATGCCGTAACCTTGCGGAAACGGAACGGCGGCCATACCTCGGGAGAGAATGTCCATGTCGAGGGCCATCTCGCCGGGTCCGCCGCGTCGGTAGAACCCTAGGACCGAGACGCTTGGCCGTAGATCGTCGTCCTCGATCATCGTTGGGCCGACGTTTCGTTGCACGCGGGCTATAGCCGCGAGCGGTAGGACCTGCCCGTCGTGGCCGACGATCTGCACCGATGAGATATCTCCGGTACGATTCCGCTGGTCCCGTGCATATCGGACAAGGATCGTATCGTGGCGGACGTTCTGCGGATTGAAATACTCCGTCGTCAGGCCGCCTCGCAGCGCGTAGTACGCCTGCATCTGGACCTCTTGCGGGGTTAGGCCGGCCTGCGATGCCCTGGTACGATCGACGTGGACGTCCACTTCCGGTTGCGTGTCGGCCGAACTCGTCGAAACCTCGTGCAATCCCGGAATCTTCCTGGCCTGGTCTGCGACCACGCGGGCCAAGGAGTAGAGTTCCTTGCGGTTTGGCCCGTAGAGGAGCATTTCGACCGGAGCATCGTTGCTGGCCATAACGTCGGCACCCATCTCTTTGAGCTCGAGTCGCCGAATGCCCGGAATCGTTGCTTCGGCCTGTCGATAGACGCCATCCATGATCTGCCAAATCGAACGGCGGCGGTCTTCCTTCGGCTTAAAGGTAATCATATATGACGCATCGTTCACGCCGTTCATCGCCGTGCCGGTGAAGTAGTCGCTGCCGCCGTCCTCGCCGACTTCGGCCGAGACTCTCTGTACGTCGGGCTGACGCAGTAGCAGCGATTCGAATCGCCGGCTCGCGGCGTTGGTTGCCTCGAATGAGGAGCCGGGCGCCATTTCAAGAAAACCATAGGCCTGCCCGGTGTCCGCGAGCGGCATCATTTCCTGGCCGATAAACGGCTGTAGTGAAATGCCGATGTAGGTGAGGATCGCCGCGGCGGCAAGCACGACCCAGCGATTATCCAGGCTCCATGCCAGGCCGCGCCGATACGACGTATCGAGGCGAGCGAGAGCTTCGTGCGCGGGCGCCAAGATGCGCACCACCCCAGCATCGAATCGCGAGCGTGTACGAGAGCGTGATTCGGGGCGTTGGAACAGGAAGGCGGCGAGAAGCGGCGTGAGCGTTACGGAAACGATGAGCGAGGCAACGAGCGCAAAGACGATCGGCCATACTAAGCCGACAAACATGATCTGCGTGATGCCGCCGCTCATCAAGAGCGGCACGACGGCGAGCGCCATCACGCCGGTTGCCGCCGCGATCGGCACGATGACTTCCATCGTACCGTCGATCGCCGCCCGGACCGGCGATTGGCCTTCGTCGAGTTTCCCGTGCACGGAGTGAATGACGACGATCGAGTCGTCCACGAGCCGGCCGATCGCGAGAAGAAGCCCGATGAGCGTGGAGCTGTTGATCGAGAAATCCATCGGGACGAACAGCAACACCGCTAGGGATAGGCACGTCGGGATCGAGGTCATCACGATAAACGTTGCGCTGACGTCCTCCAGAAAAATCAACAGCACGATACCTGCGAGAAAGATGCTAACGATCAGCTCCTCCAGCATGTTGCGCGTGAGATCGTGGACGAAGCGCGAGTTGTCGTACGCGCGAGAAAAATGCACGCAGGGGTGATCGGCTTCAATCCGCGCGACTCGTTGCATGACCGCGGCGATCACGTTCGGCGAACTCGCATCCGGGTTCTCGACGACGGAGAGTTCGATCGCGCTTGTGCCGTTGAAGCGATAGGTATTGCGTACTTCCGCCGGGCCGTCTTTAACCGATGCTACGTTGCGAAGATAGATGGTCCGGCCGCCGGCCGTCGCGATCGGATAGGCCAGCATGCTCAGGACCGAGGTGGCCCGCTGATCGGAACGAACCGGCGTTTCGTATGCGCCGCCGGTTACCACGCCGCCGGAACGGCTAACGTTCTGCGCGTCGATCGCATCGCGTACGCTCAAGATGGAAAGGCTGTTTGCCGCAAGCGCGTCGCGATTGACGTCGACCGTAATCTGCCGTGCGAGGCCGCCGAAGGGAAAGGCGACTTGAACGCCCGGCACCCCTTTGATGGCATTGACCACATCGTTGGCGACGAATTGGCGCAGGTGCACGGGATCCCAACCGGGGGCCGTAATCGCGAGTTGTAGTGCCGGTATGTTGAGCGGATCCACCGGAACCACGTAGCTGGGCTTGAGGTTCGCGCGGTCGTACGGTAGATCGCCCTGCGCCTGCGTTGCCAACTGCTGCACGTCCACCAGCGCGCGCTGCATGTTCGCGCCATAGTGAAACTGCAACGTGACGATGGAGATGCCCGGTTGCGAATACGAACGAATATATCGTACGCCCTGCAGGTCGGTCATGCGCTCTGCGATCGGTTTGGTAAAGTACGTCTCGACTTCTTGTGGGGCGTAACCCGGAGTCATGGTAATGACGGAGATCAGCGGGCTCTGTACGTACGGCATCATGCGGGTAGGCAGCAGAAAAAGCGCGGCCGCGACCGCGCCGATAACGATAGCGAAAAACGCCGCAACGATAGCATACGGATTGCGTAGGGCCCACCCGGCAACGCTTCGTTCCGTTTCGAGATGCTCGCGCCTCATGGCGCCGATCCCGTTATGGGCTGGCCCTCTTCGAGACCGGATGCGCCGGTCACGACGACTTGCGAGCCCGCGCGCAGATTCCCGGTGACTTGCGCCGTCGTTCCGTCATCGGCGAGTACTCTTACCACGACGCGATGGGCGCTGCCGTCGCGATCCACCCAGACGGCGCTGCTGACTCCGCCGACGATCGCGGCCGACGGTACCGAGAACGCGTGCGCGCTCGAAGAAGAACGCGGATGCAGGACGACGTTCACGAATCCGCCCGGCTGGTACACGTCGCCGGCATTCGGGACGATCGACTCAACGATCGCGGTGTGCGTGTTCGGGTCGACGACGGGCGACACGGAGGAAACGGCGCTATGGAACACTCTGCCGTCGCCCAGCATCACGTCAACGGGCGTTCCGATGCCGATGCCGGTGAGTTCCTGCTGGGCCACCTGTGCTTGCACGCGAAGACGGTTGACGACCGCCACCTGCAAGATCGGCGTTCCGGGCTGCACGTAGACCCCGGGATCGACCAGGCGTTTCATCACGACGGAGTCGTTTGGTACGATAACGTCCGCATAGCCGGCCATGACGTTCTGGGATTGCGCACCCGCGGTAGCTTGCTCCACTTGCGCTTGCGCCGCGCGGGCCAAGGCCTCCGATCCGGATACTTTTGCGAGGGCGGAGCCGTATGCCGATCGTGCCGCAGCGGCCT
>DAHUXY010000251.1 GCA_027315505.1 Vulcanimicrobiota bacterium
GAAGCCGATCCGTCGATTTTATGGATATGCCATTGTGAGGGGATTCACATGGAACGGGTCTTGACCCGCGGGACAGAAAATCACGGACCAGTACACTGCGACCTGTGCCAAGTCCACGCGCGTGTGTACTTCCGGCGCGTCCACCAGCAAATTCTCAAATATCGTAAAAGTGAAGCGACCCACGGCCTGACATTACGCGTCAGCCCATGTAATGTCGACTGGAGGTTGTGAATAATGCCTATTACGGGTCCACTAGCGCTTCTGCTCGCGCTTTTGTTTGTAATTTTCGCCTTGGTATGTTACAAGGGCTCGCGACGTGAGCGCAATCCAGATGAGAATGAACTCGCATTCCAAAGAAAAATCGAACGCGTAAGGGCGGGTGTTCCGATGTCTCTCGTCTTTGCTGCGGTGCTTTTATACGCGTTTATTAGATCTGTTTGGAGCAAGTGATTGTACCGGATTCAACCCCGAGCTATTTTAGACACGTTCATTAGGTCTGTTTGGGTGGGCCGAGGTCCGAATCGGCAAAATTGTACGGCGGAATTGATGATCGGGCTGCACGAAGTTAACGGAATCGACGAATTTGCAGCTATGCGGATAATTGTGAGGGATGGTTTTATTGGTGGATAGTTTGAGGAAGGCTGTTCTCGTTGGTCTGGGTACTGGGATTAGCGCGACGCTCGGTGCAGCTATTGCGTATACTGCGCTAAATTGTACGCCACGGTTGCATCCGGATCCGGTATATATATTCGTGGGTTTTTTGGGCGGAAGCAGTTCAATAGGACTCCCCGTTTTTGTGGTTTCTGCTGCATTAGCATTGTTTGTGCTCAAGCGATATCCATGGGTTTTAAGTGAAAAAAGTTCGAAGTGGATAGCGGGGTTATTTCTTGTGGCGGCGTTGATTGCCGCCGCTCCTTATATAATAAATCAGCCATCTGAGGCACATTCATGCGACATTTAGTTCTAATGGTTGGGCCCTGAATCGGGAGCCATGGACACGGTCACAGCCCTGATAACGGGGGGAATCGGGGCCTGGCGTTCTTGACATCGAACATATGTTCGATTAGGATGGGCTCCCATGGCCATCTTAGCCGAGCCTTTCTCCACTCTAGGCGACCGTCAGGCGGCCTTCGCGCAGCTGAAGGAACGGCTGCATGAGGTCGTCGCGCGGGCTCCGCAGAGGCGCTCTCTCCCCACTGCCATCCCTGGCTTAGACCACCTGCTCGGCGGGGGCTTCCCCTGTGGGAGCGTCGTGGCGCTGGAGGGCTCCGGCCTGAGCGCGGGGCGTTGGGGCGTCGTGGCAAGCCTGCTCGCCCAGGCGACCCGGCGGGGGCTGGCGGCCGTCATCGATGATGGAGCGCTCTATCCGCCCGCGCTTGCCCAGGCGGGCGTATGCCTCGATCGGCTCCTCGTCGTCCCGGCGCAGACGGCCCTGCGCATTGCCAGAGCCGCCGATATGCTGTTGCGCTCGCGCATCTGCCGGATCGTCGTGATGCCGGTCGCGGCGTTGCGGGCGGCCGTCTGGGCGCGGTTGGCCGGCCTTGCGCATCGCATGGATGCCTTGTTGGTGGTGGTGAGCGCGCAGGCGACCCAGGAGCTCGCGATCGTTACCGGGCTGCGATTGCGGTGCATCCTCGAGCGCGCGATCGTGCGAGGGGCGCGTGGCGTGTGGTGCCGCTTCGAGGGATACGATCTGCGGGCCGAACTGCACAAGCATAAACGGAGCGCGCCCGGCGCGCACGCACGCCTGCGGGCATTCGCCAGCGAGGCGTGTTAGCGATGCTGCTCTGCGCCAGCGTGCCCGAGTACCCGGTTGCGGTAATGCTCGCCGGCGAACGAGCCGAGCACCCGGTGCTGATCGTCGACCGGCCCGATCGAGGGCACGTGATCGCGCTCGATGCCGCCGCATCGCGCGGCGGGGCACGCGTCGGCCAGACAGCTACGCAAGCGCTCGCTGCGGTCCCCGATGCGCAGATAATCGCCTACGATGCCGGCCACGGGCACCGATGTTGGGACGTGTTGCTCGATGCCTTCGACGCGCTCACCCCGCTCATCGAAGATGCGCGTCCGGGCCTGGCCTATCTCGATATGCGGGGCATTCCGGGCGATGCGTCCGCTTGGGTCGCGCACGCGCGCGCAATCGCCCAGGCGCACAAGCTTCCGCTCCGCGTCGGTTTCGGCGCGAACAAATTCGGCGCGTACGCGGCGACGTGGATTGGTGACGGCGCGCTGCCCGAAGCCGGGCAAGAGGCGCGCGCGCTCGCCCCGCTACCGCTCGACGTGCTCGGTCTCGATCCGGCCGTGCTCCAACGCTTGCACCTGTTGGGCATCGCTACGTTGGGCGAGCTCGCGCGTCTGCCGCACGGGCCGTTCGTGCGACGCTTCGGTGCGCAGGCGCGCCGCTGGCACGAGTGCGCGCGTGGTATCGATCGCACGCCGTTTCTGCCGCGCGGCCACGCGATGACGATCGAAGCGGCACTCTTCGGCGAAGGCCACGCGGAGGAAGAAGCGCAGGTCTTCTTCGCGCTCCGGACCCTGCTCGCGCGCGTCTGCGCCGATCTTGCCGCGTGCGGAAAGCGCGGCGGCGCGTTGCACGTGGATATCGAACTCGATACGGGCGAGCGCCTATCGCTGGAAGTGGCGCTCGCTACGCCCACCGCCGACGAGCGCACGATGCTCGATCTCGTGCGCGCCAAGCTCGAAGGCACGCGCTTTCTCGCGCCGATCGTGGGCGTGCGGGTGCGCGTCGTGCAGTTGGAAGAAGGCGGAGAGCCGCTCGCGCTCTTTGCCGCCGCCGATATCGACGAACGCAGCGTCGCCGTGACGCTCGCGCGGCTGGAAGCGATGCTCGGCGAGCCGGTGCGGCGAGCGCGTTTGCGGGCCGCGCATCCGCTCGAAGAGCGCTTTCTCTACGAGCCGTTCATCCTCACGCGCGAAGAACTGCGCACGGTGCCCGCGGCGCTCGATACCGCTCCGGCGCCCGAGATCGTGCCCCAGCTCCGGCTCATGGCCGTGCGCGAGATCGACGTCCGCGTGCAGCGCGGCGCACCGGTCTTTGTCGGGAGCCCGCCGCGCGCGGTCCGCGAGTGCGCGGGGCCGTGGCGCATCGAAGAAGGATGGTTCCACGAACCGATCGCGCGCGATGAGTACGATGTGGTGCTCGAAGACGGCGATATGGTTCGCATCTACCACCAGGGCGCGCGGTGGTATCTACGAGGGGCCTATGATTGAGGTGCGTACGCTGCGGCCGTGCCCACGACGATAGGCGGCTATGCGGAGCTGCACGCCTATTCGAATTTCACGTTTCTCGAAGGCGCTTCGCACCCCGAGGAACTGATCGATCGTGCCGTCGAGCTGGGGCTCGAAGCGATCGCGCTCCCCGATCGCAACGGCCTGTACGGCGCGGTGCGTTTCGCCAAACAGGCGCGTGCGCGCGGCATCGCGGCGATCGTCGGCAGCGAGCTCACGTTCGCCGACGGCGCGTGCATCGTGCTGCTGGTGGAAGACGAGCACGGGTACGCCAACCTGTGCGAGCTTATTTCGTGCGCGCAGATGCGCGGCTCCAAGGCCAATGCGCGTTTGGAGCTGGAGGATCTCGCGGAGCGTACGGCCGGGTTGATCGCGCTCTCGGGCGGTGAAAACGGCCGGATCGAACGCGCGTTAGCGGCTCACGACGCGGGGGCGGCACGCGAGGAAGCGCAGACGCTGCAGCGCCTCTTCGGCGCGAATCTCTATCTCGAATTGCAGCATCACCTCACCCCTCAGGAATCGCTGCGCAGCGCGCAACTG
>DAHUXY010000257.1 GCA_027315505.1 Vulcanimicrobiota bacterium
CAATTCGTCGATAAAGAGAATGACGTCGCGCGCGCTGCGTTTGACTTCGTCTAAGATGCGCTTGACGCGGCTTTCGAACTCGCCGCGATACTTGGTGCCGGCGACGAGCGGCCCGAGCGAGAGCGAGAGAACGCGCTTGTCGCGCAGCGTTCCCGGAACCGTTCCCGCGACGATGCGCTGCGCGAGCCCTTCGACGATAGCGGTTTTTCCGACCCCCGGTTCGCCTACCAGAACGGGGTTGTTCTTGCTGCGCCGCGCCAGGATGGAGACGACGCGTTCGATTTCCTCGTCCCGGCCGATCACCGGGTCGAGTTTGCGCGCGCGAGCGAGGTCGGTGAGATCGCGCGAGAAGCTGGCCAGCGTGGGGGTGCCGCTGCGGAAGCGTTTGGCGATCTCGTCCATCGGCGACGGATTGCCGGCTTCCTTATCGCGCTGGAGCTTGTCGGCGAGCAGGGCGCTCCCGGCGATCAGTCCGGCCGCCGCCAACGCCGCCCCGAGGAACGGCAGCGCGCTGGTTGCCGCGCGCCGCTGGGCGCAGCTGGCGCAGAGCGATTGGGTGCCGTTGGATTGGGTCGCCGGACGGCTCAAGCAGGCCTCGCACATGGTGGTCATGCTTTGGTTTACCCCGGACCGGAGGCCGTAGTTTCGCTATGGCGCGGCAAGGTAGACGATCGAGACCGAGACGGAGACGTTGACGCTCGACGGATCGAATTGGGTGGCGACCGGGGAGACGGCCGCCATGGTCCTCACGGCGAGCGGCGCAAAGGCGCCCTGCTCGGTGGAGATGCTCTTGATGCCGGTGAGATGGAGGTGCGACGCGCTCGCGAGGGCGGTGGCCTTTCCGCGGGCGTCCTCGACTGCCAGGGTGAGCGCTTTGGCGCGCGCCGCCTTGTCGTCGGCAAGCCCGAAGGCGACGTTGTAAATTTGCGTCACCCCCGCGTGCGTGAGCGCGTCGACCACCGAGCCCGCGTCGTTCATGGCACGCACTTTTACCGCAAACGTGCGCCAGACGGTGTAGCCGTAGATCTCCGCGTTGGGCGGCGCCGGAACGACCTTGGGCTTGGGGTTGTAGCTGATGCGATAGGATTGAAGTGCGATATCGTCGCGAGCGATCTTCAGGCTCGAGAGCGACGCTACGACGCGCCCGTAGATCGCGTTGTTTTCGGAGGCGGCCTCGGTAGAGCTCGCGGACGTGGTGCTGATGGCGGCCGAAACGGTTGCGATGTTGGGCTGCATCGTCAGGCTGCCGGTTCCCGTCACGACGATCTCGGTTGGAGGCTGCTGGGCCGCCGGAGCTGCGGCGCTCGTGCCGAGCAGCAGGGCGATCGTAAGACCGATAATGGCTTTGCTCATATGCGCGTGTAACGTCGTACGCGGGCCGCCCGTGCCCCTGCAAGAGGGGGTTTAATTTCCACTGGTTACGGGGAACCTAGCGAGCAAAGGAGACTTGCAATGGGATTGATTCTGTTTCTTATCTACGGCTTAATCGTTGGAGCGGTGGCCAAATGGATCGTGCCGGGCGAGGGCCCGGGCGGCATCCTCGGCGACATCGTCGTCGGCATCATCGGAGCCTTCATCGGGGGCTGGCTGGCCGCCACGTTCTTCCACGCCGGGTATGCCGGCTGGTCGCTCTCCGGCTTCATCACCTCGGTTTTGGGCGCCATCGTCCTGCTCTTTATCCTGCGGGCCATCAGCGGGCGCCGCTCGGCGGTCTAGGACGAGCGGCCAATGCCGACTTAGTCGCAGACGCGGGTATCGGAAGGCGTCTACGCTGGTCGTTGCCAATAGCTGGCGACACCTGCGTATACTCCCTTCCGAATACCCGTCTTTTTTAAGAGGTCTGGACTTTCATGGCGTACATCATCACTGAGCCCTGCATCGGTACTAAGGACAAATCGTGCGTGGACGTATGTCCCGTAGATTGCATCCATGGCAGTGATGCCGACGACCAGTTGTTCATCGACCCGGAAGTCTGCATCGACTGCGGTGCATGCGTTTCGGCGTGTCCGGTTGAAGCGATTTTCGCCGACTCCGACGTCCCCGCGAAGTGGGAATCGTTTACCGCCCTTAACGCGGCGTATTTCAAGAAGTAATCGCGCCTTCGGGGCGCAACCGATCGGCCGAAAGAACGGGTTGCACCCTGCGTGCAGCCCGTTCGCGTTCTCGCCGTCTCAAAACGCTACGACGGCGACGTCCTGGCATTAGACGACGTGAGCTTCGACGTGCGGCGCGGAGAACTCGTCGCGCTGTTGGGCCCGAGCGGATGCGGTAAGAGCACGTTGTTGAATTTGGCCGGCTGCATCGATCTGCCGACCGCGGGCGAGGTCTCCATCGACGGGCGCTCGACCCACATGCTTTCCGACGACGAATTGACGCAGCTCCGCCGCGACCGCATCGGCACCATCTTTCAATTCTTCAACCTTTTGCCCACCTTGACGATCGCGCAGAACGTCGCGCTGCCGCTGGTGTTGCAGGGGCGTCCGGCGGCCGAAATCGACGCGCGGGTCGCGCGGGCCCTCGCATCGGTCGGGATAGAGAAGAAGGCCGATGCCGCGCCCGGGCAGGTCTCGGGCGGGCAACTGCAACGCGCCGCCATCGCGCGAGCAATCGTCCACGAGCCCGCTATAGTCCTGGCCGACGAACCGACCGGCAATCTCGATTCGACCAATGGGGCGCTGGTACTCGATATTCTGCGCGCGCTCGCGGACGGCGGCCAAGCGATCCTGATGGCCACGCATAGCGGCGAAGCGGCCGCGCGCGCGGACCGGCGCATCCATCTGCGCGACGGGCGCGTCGAATCGATCGAGTGAGGACCTTCGCCGCACTCTTTCGCGCGCTGGTTACGGGATACGCGCGCGCCAACGTCCTGCGCGCGATCGTAACGCTGATCGCCGTCGCGCTCGGCGTCGCCGCATCCTATGCGATCGATATCGCCAACGATACCGCCGTCGCGTCGTTTTCGAAGAGCGTCGACGTCATCGCGAATCACGTGAACCTCCAGGTGTTCGGGGCCGGACGGGGCTTCGACGAGCGCGCGCTGCTGCGCGTGCAACGCCTGCCGGGCGTGCGTAGCGCGAGCCCCGTCGTCGAAGGTGAAATCGGGCTGGGCGTCCATCCTGGCGATCCGCAGTCGGGCGAACTCCTTCGCGTTATGGGCATCGATATCACGCGGGCCGCGCTGCCGAACGGCGTTGATGCGGCGCAGGCCGAAGCAAACTTCGATCTGCATCGCTTCATCGACGGCAACGGCATCTTCGTGAGCCGTCGGATCGCGCTGCGATATCGCGCGCCGGCCGGTTCGCTCCTTGCGGCGTACGCCGGGCCGCGGCTCGTGCATCTGCGCGTGATGGGCGTGATTCCGCCGAATACCGTCGGCGTCGATTCGAGCGTGGCATTCGTCGATATCGCGACCGCCCAGGAACTCTTCGGAAAAATCGGGCTCCTCGATCGAATCGATATCGTCGCCGACCCCGCGCGGCTCGATGCGATCCGGGCGGCGATCGCTCGCGTGATCCCGGCGGGCTCTCGCGTGCTCGCGCCGCATACGCGTTTGGACGAGATCAAACGCATGCTCGCGAGCTTTCAGATGAATCTCTCCGCGCTCGCCGACGTGGCGCTGCTCGTCGGCATGTACCTCATCTACAACGCGGTCGCGATTTCGGTGGTGCAACGAAAGAGCGAGATCGGCACCTTGCGGGCGCTGGGAGCGCGGCGTCGCGAGATTTTCATGACGTTCGTCGCCGAGGGCGGCCTCTACGGTGCGGTCGGGGCGCTGCTCGGGCTCGGGCTGGGATTCGTCCTCGCGCGGTTCGCCGTACAAGCCGTGCAACTCACCGTGTCGACGCTTTTCGTTGCCTCGCATGCGGACGGTTTAGTGGTAACGCCGTTTGCGACCGCCAAGGCGCTGAGCGTCGGGATCGGCCTGGCGATGCTCTCCGCTGCTCTCCCCGCGCGCGATGCGGCAGCGACGGCGCCGGCGCGCGCGATGCGCACCGGTGCGGGAGCCGAGCACCGGGTTCCGGGCCTCGGGCGCGCGAGCGCGGCGCTCGGCGTCGCGTCGCTCGTCGTGGCGGCGGCCCTCGCGCGGCTCCCGGCCGTTGGCGACGGCGTCCCGCTGTTTGGATATGCGGCGGGAATCATGCTGATCGTGGGCGCGTCGCTGTGTACGCCGATCGTGCTCGCGGGGGCCGCCGGTGTGGTGCGCGCGATTCGCGGGAACGCTTCTACGACGATCGCGGCGGGCTTTCTGCGCGGTTCGCCGCGCAGGTTTTCGGTGGCCATCGCCTCGCTGGCCGTTGCCGTAGGCATGATGGTCGCGATCGCGATCCTGGTCGGCTCGTTCCGCGCGACGATCGTGGCCTGGACGCACGACACGCTGGGCGCCGATCTCTACATCAAATCGCCCGGTACGGTGGACGCCGGGTTCCAAGGCTACTTCTCGCCCGGCGTTCCGCGCGTGGTCGCGAGCGTGCCTGGAGTCGCCGCGGTCGATACCTTCCGCGGCTTCGACGTGCCGTTCCGAGGGGCGTTCGCGCAACTCGGGGCGACCGACGTTCGCTCGCTCGCCACTCGCAACGAACTGCGCTTCCTAGGACATCCCGACGTGCGGGCGCTCGTGCGTTCGATGTACGATCGCAACGTCGTGGCCGTCAGCGAGCCGTTCAGCACGCGCTTCGGCCTAGGCCCGGGGGATGCGTTTACGCTGGATACTCCCAGCGGACGCACGCGCTTTCGGATCGCCGCCGTGTACAACGACTACTCCACGAGCGGCGGCACCTTCATGATGGATCGCGCGACGTTCGCGAGGCTCTACCACGACGATACGGTGGATTCGATCGCCGTCTATGCAAAGCCGGGCGTCAATCTCGCCGATTTGCGCAGCGCGATCGTGCGAAAGTTGGAACCGCTGCGCATCGATATCAATACCAACCGTGAAATCCGCGCGTACGCGATTGCGATTTTCGACCGTACGTTTGCGATTACCAACGCCCTGTACGGGATCAGCTTGACGATCGCGATCCTCGGCGTGGTGAGCACGCTGTTCGCGCTGGTCTTGGAACGCCGCGAGGAGATCGCGCTGTTGCGCTATATCGGGCTGACGCGGGCGGGCGTACGCCGCACGGTCCTGGTGCAGGCGGCGGTCGTCGGGGTGCTGGCCGCGGCGATCGGCATCGGCTTGGGCATACTGCTCGCCGCCGACCTGATCTACGTCATCAACCGTCAGAGCTTCGGCTGGCTCATCGAATGGAGATCGCCGGGGTGGTTCTATCTCGAGGCTGCGGGTATGGTGATCGTCGCCGCGCTCGTGGCGGCGATCTACCCCGCCCGCGTGGCCTCGCGCATTCAGATGTCGCAGGTGTTGCGTGCGGAATAAGCTCGCGGCATTGCTGCTGGCGTTCGTCACGCTGGTGGCGGCGACGACCGTTCGCACCAAGGACGGCTTCCGGCTCGCAACCGCGCCGTACGCGTTCTCGTTTCCGCGCGATCACTACGCGCACGATGCCTATCGCACCGAATGGTGGTACTTTACCGGGCATCTGCGCGCGGCGGACGGCCACCGCTTCGGATACGAATTGACGTTCTTCCGCATCGGGCTCGCACCTCACCCGAGCCGCGTCGCAAAAGGCCGCAGCGCGTGGAGAGCCGCGCAGCTCTACCCCGCGCATTTTGCGATCACCGACGAGACCGGGAAGCGGTTCGTGTACTACGAAACGTTCGCGCGCGACGCGCTCGGGCAGGGGTATGCGTCGCAGCGGCGCCTGGAGGTTCGCAGCAACGGGTGGACGCTGACGGGCACCTCGCAGGTTCGGCCGGTGATGCATCTTCACGCGCGCTCGGGGAACGACGCGCTCGATCTGGTCGAAGTCCCGGAAAAGCCTCCGGCGATCAACGGACGCGACGGCATTTCGCGCAAGGGATCGTGCGTAGGCTGCGCGTCGCACTATTACTCGTTCACACGGCTCGCCACGACGGGGGCGCTCGTTCGCGACGGTGTGCGCTACACCGTTCACGGCCTCTCCTGGATGGATCACGAATACGGATCGGACGAACTCCAGCGCGGCCAAGTGGGATGGGACTGGTTCTCGATTCAGCTCGCCGGCCGGCGCGAGATCATGCTGTACCGATTGCGCCAACGCGACGGCGGAACGACGCCGCAGTCGTCCGGGAGCTTGGTCGCACCGGACGGCAGCGTGCGTTACTTACCGCTTTCGGCTTTCACCATCGTGCCGACCGGGACGTGGACCAGTCCGCACACGCATGCGGTCTATCCGAGCGGCTGGCGCCTGCGCGTGAAAGGCGTGCGCGACGAACTGATCCTTACGCCGGCGCTGGCCGACCAGGAACTCGCGAATCCCGGCGGGACGACGTATTGGGAGGGCGCCGTACGCGTTACCGACGCGCGCACCGGTGCGAGGCTCGGCGTGGGGTACGTGGAGCTTACGGGTTATGCGGGAGCGCTCAAACTCTAGCCCGGAGCGGTAATCCGTCCGAGTCCGAGGGCTCGCCGCCCGATTCTGCGAATACCATGGCTCGATATGGCTCTCTCAAGCAGTTTCATCGGTCACTTCTTTGCCTTCTCGCCGCTCGTCCTGGGCGTTCTCATCTACGCGGTGACCTACGTCGCTAAGCGTAAGGAGACCGTCACGGGCACGCCCATCGGGCAGAGCTTCGCGTGTGCGAACTGTGGGCGCCGCGGCGTCCGCGAACACATGTTGGCGCAGGCCCACGGCGGCGCGGTCAGTTGGTATTGCACCAACTGCGCGGGGCATTAATTCCCTAAATAGCGCGCGGGGTCACACCTGCATGACTTCGCGAATTTCGGGAACCTCGGCGACGACGATCGCTTCGATCGCGCCCTTGAGGGTCATATTCGATGCCGGGCAACCGCCGCAGGCGCCGAGCATCTGCACCCACGCCACGCCGTCGTCAACCTTGATGAGCCAGACCTCGCCGCCATCGGCGGCGATGCCCGGACGCACTTTATCGATCGCTGCGTTGACGCGCTCTTCGATCGTCACTTACCGTTCCTGTCCATAACCCTTCATGAGCTGGTGCATGCTCGCGGACATCGAGAGCGCGTTCTCCCATTTGCGCTGCCACATGTTGCGCCCGAAGATCAGCCCGACGCAACCGGCTTCCATGGCGATCTGCGCCTTGTGGAGCGTCGCGTCGTCGCCCATTTTGCTTCCACCCGAGACCAGCACCAGCGTGCGTCCGGCGGAGCGTACGACCCGCCGCAAACCTTCGACGTCGCTAAACTCCAGCGTGTTGTAGGGCTTGGGTAATGCCGCTGCAGCGGAGGCATCCCATTTCGGCTCGTTGAGCTTGACGATGTCGCATCCGACTTCGCATGCGACGCGCGCCGCGTAGTCGATCGCATAGAGTGAATCTTGGCCGCCTTTGGCCTTCACCGCGGCTCCGCGCGGATACGACCAGATGACCAGCGGCATGCCGTAGCGCTCGCATTCGCGGCGCACCTCGTTGCACTGTGCGATATCGACGTCTTGCGCGGGGCTACCGACGTAGAGCGTGTAGCCCACCGCGTCCGCACCCAAGCGCACGGCGTCTTCAACGGACGACGTCATGGGGCTAAAGGCATCCTCATCCGATGGAAAATTCGTCTTGCCGTTGACTTTGAGCACGAGCGGCACGCGGCCCGCGTAAGCCTTGTGATACTTCTCGGCCAGGCCGATGTGCAGCGCGACGCCGGAGAAATTGCCGGCCACGGCGAGACGGTAGATCCAGTCGGTATCGAGCGAATCCGGATTGTCGAAGAAATCGATCGGCCCGTGCTCGAGGCCTTGGTCGATCGGGAGGATCATTAGGGTCCCATTGGCCGGACCGTGTTCGTACATCAGGCGGTGAAGCCGCGCACGCTTTCCGACCGAGAGATTCATCTGATCGAAGGTGGGACGCGGGCTCGTCGTGGTTGCAGTGCTCATGCACGGCGGCTTCGGCCAGGAGCGCGGCGTCGCCTCCGGAAATGGGCGTTCGTGAGCGAACCGCAACGAGTAGGTTTTGTCGGATTGGGCGCTATGGGCGAGCCGATGGCTCGATCGCTGCGCCGGGCGAAGATTCCGGTCGGCGCCATCGTCCACCGTCGCCGTGAGGCGCTCGAGCGGTTGCTCGAGGACGGCGTTACGGAAGCCGCCGGCGGCGCCGCCTTGGCGGCGCAGAGCGACGCGGTGATTCTTTGCTTGCCGGATTCCCCGCAGGTTGAGGAGGCGCTCTTCGGCTCCGCGGGCGTGGCGGAGGGAATACGGCCGGGATCGATCGTCATCGACATGTCCACCCTCTCACCGGTGGCCTCCAAAAGCTTCGCGACCCGATTGGCCGCGTTAGGCGTGGCATTCGTCGATGCGCCGGTGAGCGGCGGGCCGGTGCGCGCGGCGAGCGGAACGCTGACGATTATGGTGGGCGCGTCGCCGGCGGATTTCGCGCGGGTCGAGCCGCTACTGCGCGCCATGGGCACGCCCCACCATCTCGGGCCGGTCGGCATGGGGGAGACGGTCAAGCTCGTCAATCAGGTGATCATCGCGAACGTGATGATCGCCAACGCCGAGGCATTGACGTTTGCCAAGCTCGCCGGCGCCGACCTCGACGCGGTTCGAAAGGTTCTCGCCACGGCCACGGCGTCGAACTACATTCTGGAACAATGGCTGCCGAAGACGTGGCTAGCGGGGACGTTCGAAGGCGGGTTCGCACTCGATCTCCTGCGTAAGGACGTTGCGGCTGCGCTCGATGCCGGGCGCAGCATGGTCCACCCCATGCCGGCATCGGCACTGGCCTATCAGCTCTACACCGCTCGCTCGGCAGAAGGGGACGGCGCGCTCGACTACAGCGCGATCGCCAAATCATATGAACGGACCCCTTGAAACGAAACAGTCGCGCGGCACTTTCGTCAAGAGCCCCGACTTCAACAAAAAAATCTTGGTCGTCGACGATGAATCGGCAATTTTACAAACGCTGCGTTTCAACTTGGAACGCAGCGGTTATGCGGTGGTGACGGCCAGCGACGGACGTAGCGCGATTGCCATGGCGCAGCGCGAGCAGCCCGACCTCATCGTGCTGGATATCATGCTTCCGGTTTTGGACGGGATTGAAGCGTGTAAGGAAATTCGCAAATTCAGCGCGGTGCCGATCATCATGCTCACGGCCAAGGATCAAGAGATCGACAAAGTGTTGGCGCTCGAACTCGGCGCCGACGATTACGTGACCAAACCGTTTGCCTTGCACGAATTCCTCGCGCGCGTCAAAGCGCGGCTGCGCCGGCAGTCGCCGCCCGCTTCGGGGCACGAAGACGCGCTTTCGTTCGGCGGCATCGTGCTCGACCCGTCGCGCCAGCAACTCTCGGTGCGGGGCAAGGACGTATCCCTGGCGCCTAAAGAATTCGCGCTCCTGCGCGTGCTGATGGAGAACAACGGCCGCGTCGTGACCCGTCAGACGCTCCTGGATAAAGTGTGGGGCTACGAGTTTGAAGGCGAGCAGCAAACGGTCAGCGTGCACGTGCGCTGGCTGCGCGAAAAAATCGAGGAAGACTCGCGCAATCCGCGGCACATCCTCACCGTGCGCAGTCGCGGATATATGTTCAAATCGTAATCGCCTTGCTGCTATCCGCACTGTGGCCCCCGGTCCTGATGGCGATCGGCGCGGCGATGGGGGCGATTGCCGGCGCTGTTTTCGCGCGTGCCCGGATGCTGCGTACCCTCTCCCGGACGGCGGCGCCCGAGCAACGGTCGACGGGGGCGCCCGGGAGCGATTTTGAAGGCGCGTTCGTGCGACTGGTGCGCGCACTTCCGCTAGGCGTGGTTTTCGTTGACGAAAACGCGCGGGTCACGTTCGCCAATGCCGCCGCCGCGACGACCTTCGGCTTCGATCTCGACCGGGCGGTGGGATCGCACGTGATCGCCTCGATTCCCAACGTGGAGCTCGAGCGCCGGATCGACGAGGCGCTCCGCGGCGAAGCCTCGATCGCGCCGCTTATGCTGGCCGGCTCCGGCGGCCCGCGAACGTACCGTGTGTCGGTCTATCCGCTCGCTGCGGAGGGCGAAGACCAGGCGCGTCGCGTCGTCGTCTTCGTTGACGACCAGACCGATCTCGCGCGCCTGGACCGGGCGCGCAAAGAGTTTCTCTCCAACGTCTCGCACGAATTGCGCACGCCGCTGTCGTCCATCAAGCTGATGCTCGAGACCGTTATGGCATCACCCGACGATGAGGCCGCGGATCTCTTTCTCCCGCAAGCGCTCGGGCAGGTCGATCGTTTGGCCGAGCTCGTGCGACAATTGCTCGAACAGGCGCGCGCCGAATCGGGGCAGATGCATCTCCATCTGCGGGACGTCGATCTGGACGCGGTGGCGCAACCGATCGTCGCGTCGTTCGAACCCCAGGCATCGAACAAGGGCGTGAGTTTGGAACTGCGTTCGATGCGGCCGGTGCGGGTGGAAGCCGATCCCGACCGCCTATCGCAAGTCTTCGTTAACCTGATCGATAACGCGCTACGGCATACGCCGGCCGGCGGGGCCGTGATCGTCGAACTCGATGCGCAGGGCGGCGAGGCGGTCCTGCGCGTGCGAGATACCGGCGTCGGCATCCCTTATCGCGATCTGCCCCGGATCTTCGAGCGCTTCTACGTGGTCGATCGTTCTCGCACGCGCATGAGCGGCGGCGCCGGCTTGGGCCTTGCCATCGTCAAAGGCATCGTCGACGCCCACGGGGGCACGATCTCGGCCGAATCGATGCTCGGGAGCGGAACGTCTTTTACGATTCGGATCCCCATCATGCGGGTGGCGGGACGGGAGCCATAATCTTTCCATAATCGCGAGCTAATCTGGGTATGCCACGCTGGGTACATGTGGCGATCGATCGATATGCCGGATTCGGACGAGAGCGCGATGCGGAACGAGATTTTAGCGTTCCTTGAGGTCTATTGCCGCGGCAAGACCCTCCAAGATGCCCGCGAATGGTATGCGGAGGCGTTCTTGGCGGAACCTGCGCCGAACGGCCTCGGCCTTAATAAAGCTTAAGAATCAGTTAATACGTTCTTACACCTTCGCCCGTAGGATGGAAGCGCCTCGCGAAGGTTTTGTCGCTGGCTCGAAGCGCCACTCGGAGAGTACACTCTAGTTCATGATCGCCACCAACACGGACGCCAGCGTTGCGACATCGACCAAACTGCAAGTTACCGATCTCAACGTCTTTTACGGTAACTTCCAAGCGATTAAGAATGCTCAGTTAAGCGTTCCTGAAAATTGCGTCATGGCATTGATCGGCCCGTCGGGTTGCGGTAAATCGACTTTCGTCCGAGCGCTCAATCGCATGCACGACCTCACGCCCAACGCCCGGGTGCAGGGCCACGTGTACCTGGATGGCGACGACATCTATGCGCCCGGCGT
>DAHUXY010000261.1 GCA_027315505.1 Vulcanimicrobiota bacterium
GCTTCTTCCAGACGCATCGGCACGCTGCGGAGCGCATCGTAGACCGACGGCGGAACGTTGCGAAAACCCTCGAGATTCGTCTGGCGGCGCGTATCGGTACCACAGAGTTCTAATTCGCCCAATACCGGCGAGTAGAAGAAATTCAAATTGACGGACGGCCCGAGCGCGTACTCCTCGATCACCGCGTTTGCAAGCCCCGCTTCGGTGAGCATGCCGCTGGCGATCAACTCGCCGCTAACTTTGCGATACTCTTGCGGGGACGACACCAGAAAGAACGCACGTTCGAAACTCACCTTCGCATGCGGCGCTTTCACCATCACGAGCCGGTCGATCTCATCGGGCGATCGGAACTGTAACGGGTAACGGATCCCGGCTCGCTCGAGCAACGAATACTGGTTGCCGGCTTCGTCGCGTTCCTCCGCGCGCAGCAGGTAGCGGTTGCCGAAGAACGGCACGCGCATGCGACGTTCGATTTCGTCGTATCCGAATTTTTGATGGAGATAGACTTCGAACGATCGATTCGCAAGAAAGATCGCGTTCTGCGCGATCAGCTGCTCCTGCACGTCATCGTTCAGGATGTCGGTAAAGGCGTCGAGCTCGATCGTTGCATCGACGCAGCCGCGCGCCACGGGCGTCTCGCGCCTGCGATAGTGCTCGGTATAGGTGCGCTCGCGCCCCTTGGCCGTCAGGACGAGGTTCCGCAAGCTTTGAGCGCGCGCGCCGTACGCCACCTCGAGCGCCGAGTGGCTGCCGATCGAGCAGAGCGTCAGCTTGGCGAGGTCGTACGCGGATAGGACGCGAGATACGTCTTCGTTCACCTCGCGCAGGTTAGACGCGAACGCCCGCCGCTACTCCCCGGCCCGCATCTTGGGCAACATCTTCCCGAGCACGAACGTCGCATACAGGACCACGATCGCGACGCCGACGATGGTGACGACCAGCGCCGATATCAGCGCCACCGGAGATGGAGCCGTCGCATAAATCGAGAGCCCGCCGTGGCCCGCCGGATACGACGGCAGCAGGTAGGGGAACATCGTCCAGGCCGCCGTAGCGACCAAACTCGCAACGAAAACCGACGATGCGGCAAAGGCCCGGCGCGGTGCCCCCGAGCGCGCGAAGAACCAGCAGGCGGCCAGCGCCGCCAGCGACACGACCGGCATGAGCAGCAACCCGCTCGCGACGGCGGGCATCTCGCGAACGAGGAACGTCATCCCCGAGACCAGCACGTACAGCGCGAGTACCGGCCACCAGAGGCGATGCGCGAGGGCCTGGCCGCGCGCCGCGACCGGCCCGCGCGCCGCCCAGCCCAGCCACGTCGCACCGTGCATGCTCAGCGCTGCGATCGCGAAAAGGCCCACCAGTAGCGCGTAGGGGTTGAGGAGATACGCAAAGGTGCCCTGGAAATAACCGTTGGCATCGAGCGGCAAACCGCGCACCAGGTTCCCCAGCGCTACGCCGAATACGACGATGAGCAACACGCTCGAAACGGTGAACGCCGCGTCCCAAAACGAATGCCAGAGTTCGCTCTGCAGATGCCCGCGCAACTCCATCGCGATGCCGCGAAACATCAGGAGCCACAGCACGACCATCAACGGCAGATAGAACCCCGAAAACGACGACGCATACGCCTCGGGAAACAGCGCGAAGAGCGCGCCGCCGGCGGCGATCAGCCAGACTTCGTTGCCGTTCCAAAACGGCCCGATCGACGCCATCGCGGCAGCCCGTTCTTCATCGGATTTCGCGACGAAGGGCGCAATCGCCGCGACGCCCAGATCGTACCCATCCAGCATCACGTATGCCGTGAGCATGAATGCGATCACCACGAATGCGACGACGTTCATGACGCCCCCACGATGCTATGGACGGGGCCCTCGCTCTCGTGCGCGGGGCCCAAGCCGATCTCGCGCAACACGAGTACGATGAACAACACGCCCAAGATAAAGTACATTCCGGCAAACCCAATGAGCGTAAAGAGCGTTTCTCCGGCATTGACGTTGGCCGAGGTAGCCTGCGCGGTTTTCATGATGCCGTAGACGATCCAGGGCTGCCGCCCAACCTCGGTCGTCACCCAGCCGGCTTCGTTCGCGATATACGGAAACGGCATGAACAGCATCAGCAGCCACAGCATCCAACGGCTGCGAAAGAGCTGCCGGCGCCACAGTAGCAGCAACACCGCGATACCGGCCAGCGCAACGAAGATCGTGCCCAGGCCTACCATGATGTGATACGCGTAGTACGTGAGTTCCACCGGCGGCCACAATTCCGTCGCATACGCGTTAAGGCCATCGACGTTCGCGTTGAAGTTTCCATACGCGAGAAAGCTCAGCACGTCCGGAAGAATGATGGGATCGATCAACCGCCGCTGGTGCACGTCCGGCATCCCGATGATCGCAAGCGGCGCGCCGTGCGTGGTTTGGAACAAGCCCTCCATGGCAGCCAGCTTCACCGGCTGGTAGTGCGTCACGTCGGCACTATTGCGATCGCCGGTCGGGAAAATGGTCATCATGGCAAAGATCAGTGCGACGATCGAACCCGCCCGCACGAACTCCCGTCCGTAGCTTTCGTCGCGTCGCGCCAGCAGATAGTACGCGCCGATCCCCGCGACGATGAATCCGCCGGCGACCATCGCGCCGCACATCACGTGTAAAAATTGCCACACCGCATACCCGGAGGAGAGTACCGCCCAGAGATTGGTCATCTCCATCCGCCCGTTTGCCGCGACCGCATAGCCGACGGGATGCTGCATCCACGCATCGGTCGCCGTGATGAAATAGCCCGATAGCCACGCCCCAAACCACACGCACACCGACGACGCGGCGTACAGCTTGGGTGATACGACGCGCTTGCCGTAGAGCAATATCCCCAGAAATACCGACTCGAGGAAGAACGCGTATACGCCCTCCATCGCCAGGGGTTGGCCGATCACGCCGCCCGTACGTTGGGAGAAGGCGGCCCAATTGGTGCCGAACTGGAACTCCATCGGGATGCCGCTCACGACACCGATGGCAAAATTCACCGCGAAGATCTTGGTCCAGAAGCGGGCCGCGCGAGCGGCATCTTCATCGTTGCCGCGCAGCGACTTGATCGTGTACCACGCGATAAACGGTGCCAGCCCCATCGTCCCGATCGGGAACAGGTAGTGGAACATGATCGTAAATGCAAATTGCAAGCGGTCCGCGACGACAACGTCCATAGCGAGCCCTCCAGAGCGGCTCTAGCTAACTCTAACCCTCAAGCCTCCGAAGTCCTCCGACCTAGCTCGCCCGTTTGGTCGCGCCGCCGTCATCAACGACGATGGCGCCTATCTGCGGCACCACGCACCGTGCGATCCCCGTTGGAGTGCCTAGCCCGGTTGTCCGGCCGGTGCCAGGAGTTTGCGGGCTTGGGGGGTGTCCTGGTATTCGACGGTGAGAATCGAGCGCAGGTGCGCGGCGGCCGCGAGCGCCTGCGGCGTAGTCATACGCTCGAGCGTGGTGTAGCCTTCGAGCAGCATCTCCGGAATCGCCCGGTCGCGCGGGTAGACCTTATGCATGTCGTCGATAGCGTGGGCCACCAGCACCGCTTCGCCGCTCTCGCGATTGCCGTACTTGTAATCGAGCATGAAGTTGATGTGTTTGAGCTGGTTACGCATGCCGAGAATCGAGAAGCCCATGCGTCCGAAGTATTCGTCCGCCGGAGCGAGCGTCGTGAGATATGCGCTGTGGGGCATCGCCGTTACGCTGCCGATCACGCGCAGCGTCCCAATGCTCGCAAGACGCGCCTGAATCGTCTTGCCGTTCGCGGTATCGCCCGCCGTATAGCCGGCCACGCCCGCCGCGGCGGATTGCGCCGCCGTCAGCAAATCGTTTCCGTAGGTCGTCGGCAGATGCGCGAGCGGGAAGTTCGGTTGCGCGGCGCGTTCGAAGGCCAGCGAGCGCCACTGCGGATCGTGCGTGAGGATCCAGCCGCGCCAATCGGCCTCGGCTTGTTGCAGCATTGCGGTGGTATCGCCGGGGTAGCTCTCCACGTTCGCGCTCGCGTCTTCGTCGGCGTACTGCACGAGCCGCTCCGGGTCGTCGAACGCGTTCGAGCGCTCGAGTAAGGCGCGCGCCTGCGCTACGAGTTTCGGATCGCTCTCGTTTTTCAGCACCCAGTTCGCCGCCTCGCGCACGTACCAGTTCGCGGCGTCGTGATTGGTGAGCGGATTGTAATGGACCCCGCTGCCGACTTGCACGGTGAGCGCGGCGAGTTCGCCGTAGGCCGGGTCGTTCGGCCGTTGCAACGAGTACGCGCGTCCGGCGTTCACGATCGTAGAAAAATACAGCTCCTGAGACTCGAAATTCCAGCCGTCGGCGGCCCCTCGATCGTAGGCGCTCTTCATCGTTTGGTAGAGGGCCTGCGGATCGGCTTCCAGAGCCGCTCGCGCGGGCGCGAACGCCCCGAATGCAACCAGGGTCGCCAGCGCGCAGAAGGCGAGCGCTCGCACCCAACCGGGCATGGGGCTATAGGACGCTTGTGTCATCGAGAACTAAACGCAGATTGTTCGTCAAAAGTGCGTTTTTCAGCTCCCGCGCGATCCGCCGCCCCGTCGACATCGGCTCCGAGTAGTTGAGGTACGAATACGGCGACCCGTCGATGAAGAGATTCGTTCCCGCCACGATGCGAGCCGAGATCTCCATCACGTAAAACTGGATGTCGGGCGTGATGATCGTCTCGATACAGAAGGCGCCGAAGAGCCCCTTGGGGCCGCAGATCTCCTTGGATACGCGGACCACGTCCTCGCCCATGCGTAGCGCTTCGGCCAGCATCGATTCGCGCAGGCTCACCGGCTGGTTGCCGACGACCACGTATGAAGGGCTGACGTTCATGCCCTCTTGTGCGTTGGCCGGAATGCGTCCGAGTGAATCGACGTTGGTTTCGTAACGCCGGTCCATCGACATGATCTCGAGCTTGTCTTCGAGCGGCGAATAAAAATAGTGGATGTAGGGCGGCACGCCGATGATGTACTCTTGAATCGTGTAGGCTTTTTTGAGGTCGCCGGCGCGCTTCTCGAAATCGCGTGCGTCGCGGATGAACATATAGCCCATGCCGCCGCCGGCTCCGTACAGCTTCACGATGACCGGGCGGTCGATCTCGGCCCCGCTCTTGAACTGCCGCGGCATCGTAATATTCGCGCGGGTGAGCCAATCGCGCTGCAATTCGCGGCTCGACTCCCAATCCAGCACCGCTTTGTTCCCAAAGTACGGGATGGTCATCCGCTTGTGGTCTTCGAGCGAGAGATACGCGACGAACGAGCCGTGCGGGACGATGATAGACTTGCGTTTCTCGAGTTCGCCGACCAGCCCGGGAAACTCCGAGTAGCTGTCGACCCCGATCACGTCATCGATAAACCCAAAGGACCGATAGAGGCGCTCGGTGTCGCGATTCGCAATCGCGAGCGTGCGAAAACCCTCGTCGTGCGCGCCTTTAAGGATCTGCAGCGCCGAATGAGAGCCCAGGGTCGCAATCGTATAGGGTCGGTTCATCGTTCCTCTTCGTTCTTCGGAAAATGCGCGCGTTCGATCGCGGGATTGCAGAGAAGTCGCTCGGCCGCAGCCTCGAGCGTGGCACGATCGACGGGACGATCGCCCTCACCGAAGAGGCGCCACCCGACGTAACGATCGGCATCCGCCCAGCGAGCGCCGGCCTCCTCGATCCAGACTTCGCCGCTGCGGGGCGCGTTGGCGTCGAGCACGCGCAGGCGGTGTTTATTCGGATTGAAGACGCTCTCGTTACGCGTCACGCGCGCCGCGAGTTCGTCGGCCGGGGCAGGGGCTTGAAAGACGTAGATCGCGGAGCGCTCGACGCGCGCGAGCGGTATGCCCAGGCGCTCGAGCGCGGTTTGCGCGGTGTACGCCTCGTTATCGGGGATCTTCAAACCGACCGCCACGGTGCGTTTGCTCACGAGCGCTGTACCCCCGCGACGAAGCTGGCGAAGAGCGGAGCGCCGCCCGAAGGGGCGAGCATGTTCCGTCCTTCGCGAAGATCGGGATGATTGAAGTTCCAGGCATCGCGTTCGGGATGCGGCATGATCGCCAGGACGTTCCCTTCGCGGTTCAACAAGCCCGCGCAACCGAGTGCCGATCCGTTCGGGGTCGCGGCGGGATCGACCGAGCCGTCGGCCCGAGCGTAGACGAAGGCGAGGTGCGCGCCGCGTTCGATCTCGCGCAGATGCACCTGGCTTGCAGCCAAGCGCCCCTGTCCGTGCGCGGCCCATGCGGGGAGCAGCGCTCCTTCGGCCAAGGCCGCGGTGATCGGCGATCGCGAAGGCGCGATGGCGAGCTTCATGTGAACGTGCGTGCATACGAATTTGCGGGAGGCGTTATGCGTAAATGCCGCGGTCGGCCGGCGCGCGTCGCCGGTTCCCGGCACGAGGCCTGCCTCCAGCAAGATCTGCGCGCCGTTGCAGATTCCCAGCACGAGCTTGCCGCGCTGGGCGCCTTCGATCACGTAGTCCATCATCGGATCGTGGGCCGGTATCGCGCCCGCCCGAATGCGGTCCTCGTAGGCAAATCCGCCCGGCAGCACGTACGCATCGAATGCGGGCAGGCTCTGCGCGCGGCTCCAATGAACGAGCTCCGCCTCACCGCCGCAATCGCGCAGCAGCGCGAGCGTTTCGGCCTCCGAATTCGTACCGGGAAAGACCAAGACGGCGATCCGGCGGCCCATCAGACGTACACCTGCGCGAGGGATTGCGACCAAATACCGTGCAGCCAATGCAGATCGAAGGCCTGCGGACCGATCGCGACCACCGGCCGATCGATCGTCACGCCGATTTCGTGCACGCCCGTCACGCCGTCCGCCAGCGCCTCAAAAGCCTCCACGTCGGCACCCGCAACTTCAACCACGTGGCCGCCCGCTTCCCCGAAGAGGGCTTCGATGTCGCCGACGCCGCCGTGCGTCCACTGGAACGGATCGTCGAGTTGTACGCCGATTGCCGCGCGTCCGCGGCCGAGCGTTCCAAAAGCCATTTCGCAGAGCGCGACCGCCAAACCACCGTCGGAGATATCGTGCGCGCTGCGCAGCAGCCCCGCTTTGGCCGCTCGCAGCAGCAGCTCGTGGTGCGCGAGGGCCTCGTCGTAATCGATCGAGGGCAGGCCGGGTTCGCTCCCGCCGAGGACGTCGATAAGCACCGAACCGCCCAGCGCGCGCTGAGGCGTTCCTAACAGATACAGCACCGAACCCGCGCGCTTGAGCGGCAGCGTGACGATCTGCGCGACGTCGTCGACCGCGCCGACGCACGCGACGATCGGCGATGCCGGGATCGCGTTTCCGTTCTTGGATTCGTTATATAGGCTCACGTTACCCGACACGAACGGCGTTGCAAACGCGCGCGACGCAATCCCGAGGCCGTCGATCGCGGCCACCAACTCGCTATAGTGATCGATTTTGCGGGGGTTGCCGAAGTTCAGGCAATCGGTCAAGCCGATCGGGCGCGCCCCGACCGCGACGACATTGCGTACGGCTTCATACACCGCGTGTTGCGCGGCAAGGTGCGGATCGAGCTTGCTCATGCGCGGATTGCCGTCGACGCTGAGCGCCATGGCAAATGGAGCGCCCGGCACCGGCGCGATCACGCCCGCGTCGGCCTCGCCGCGCGCCAGAACGGTGCGGCCGCGCACCACCCCGTCGTAGCGACGATAGAGCGGCTCTCGCGAACACACGTCGTGGTGGGCGAGCACTCGCTCGAGCAATTCGTCGAGTTGTACGCCGGTCTCAAACGCGCGGCCGGGCGGCGGCGGTGCCGCTTCGAGCCGTTCGTACGGCAACTCATCGCGGATCGAGCCCGTCAAGAACTCGATCGGAACGTCCATCACGATGCGTTCGCCGTCACGTAACACGTACTGTTGCCGCGCGGTCACCGTCCCGATGGCCGCGGCCCGCGCGTTGCGCGCGATCTGCGGCAGGGTGTACTCCTCGTTATAGATGCGCAGCACTTCGGGCGTCAGTTCCGGCGGTAGTACCCAGAGCAGCCGCTCCTGCGTTTCGCCGACGGCGATCACCTCCGGCGGAAGGCCTTCGAGGGCGACGTTCACCGAGCGCAGTTGAATCTCGGCGCCAAATCCGCCGCTCGAACAAATCTCGGCCGAGCAGCCCATGATGCCCCCGGCTCCCAAATCTTTGAACCCGACCGTAATGCCGCGCTCGCGGAGCATCTCGAACACGCGATAGCTCGCGCGCATCAGCACGTTTTTTAGGAACGGATCCGGAACTTGCACCGCACCCTTATTGGCATCTTCATCCGCTGCATCGAGCGTTACGGACGAGAATGACGCCCCGCCGAAGCCGCTCGCATCCGTCGCCTTCCCGACCAGCACGATATCCCAGCCGTCGGCGTTCGGCGGCGCGAACGAATGGATGATCTCGGACTCTTTTACCAAGCCGATCGCGACCACGTTCACCAAGCAATTGTCGTCGAAGCGTTCGTCGAAGTACACGTCGCCGGCGATATTCGGGACACCGATCGCGTTGCCATAGGCGCTGATGCCGTCCACGACGCCTTGCGCGACATAGCGTTGATGCGAGAGCGGATCGTCGACACGGCCGAATCGCAGCGGGTCCGCAACGGCGATCACCTCGGCGCCCATGCAGACGATATCGCGCACGATGCCGCCGATACCCGTGGCCGCGCCCTCGAAGGGTACGACCTGGGAGGGATGGTTGTGCGATTCGTGCGCGATCACGATGCCGTAGCGTTCGCCGTTCCATTCGCCGAGATGCAGGATGCCGGAATCCTCGCCGGGTCCCAACACGACCGCTGCGCCTTTGGTGGGCAGCGCCTTGAGCAGGTGCCGGCTTGATTTATAGCTGCAATGCTCGCTCCATTGCGCGTCGAACGCATGCAACTCGGTCTGCGACGGTTCGCGCCCCAGACGCTCGGCGATCGAGCGCAATTCATCGTCGCGTAAAGCGAGGCTTTTAGGCAAGCGCGACTCCGGGGGGCAGCGATCCCTGCTGCTGCATGAGCGCGTCGGCATGTAGGACCGCCGACCGCGCGTTCGCCTGCATCAAGATCGTGCGCCCGTATAGCACCGTGTCTTCGAGCGCGAGGAGCTTGGCGCACTGCAGGGCGACGTCCGCGGGCTCCCGGCTCCCGTCGAATACCGGGGACGACGATGCCGAATCCAGCATCGCGTGCAGAGCGCCGCCGTCGCCGACCGCCACAAAGAACAGCCGCGCGAACGTGGCCTCGAGCTGCTGGACCAGTTGCAAGACGAAGCCCGGCGTTTTTGCGGCGCTCGCAACGTGGCGGAGCGTGGGCAACCCCAACTGCCCGAGGGCTTGAGCGACCGCGCTCGCGTGCTCGACATTCTCGGTGCCGTCGGCGATTACGGCGGCCATACCCGGCCGCATCACGGGGAACGTGCCTACCAGATCGGCGACCTGTTCGTAGGCGGCCTTCACCCGAGCGAGTGCCTCGTCGTCGACGACGGCGAGGTTGCGATAGATCTGCTTATCGAGCATCAACTCTTCGCGCCCCTGGGGCCAAATGCGCCACGAGTCGTTATCGATCACGTCCGCGATCGCCAGTTGCCCCGTGCCTTCGCCGCCGGTCATGCGCCCGAATTCGATTTTTAGGTCGACGAGCAACACGTCGCGCTTGCGCCAGGCGTGCGAGAGGATCTCGAAGGTCAAGCGCGCCATCTCCGTCATCGCCCCGAGTTCTTGCGGGGTTGCGATGTTGCGCGCGACGATCTCGTCGGGGGCGATCATCGGATCGTGGTTTGCATCGTCCTTTAGGAAAAATTCGGTGACTCGGGGGGCCAAGAGCGCGCCGCGCTGGATCCCCGCGTTGCGCTTGGCAAACGAACCCGCCGCGACGCCGCGAACCACGACTTCGAGCGGAATCATGTTGCAACGGCGCACGAGCATCTCGTTGTTGTCGTCGTCCTCGCCGCCGTTGAGATAATGCGTCGGCAAGCCGCACAGGTTGAGCAGGCGAAAGACGCGTGCCGTGGTCTGGGCAGCGAGGCGCCCCTTGCCGGGAATCTCGTTGCGCCGGGCACCATCGCCGGCCGATATGTGATCGGTTTGTGCGACCACGAGTTGGTCCGGCTGGCCCGGAAACTCGTAGAGCACCTTGGTCTTGCCGCGCGCGATCTCGATGCCTTTATTCATACCTGTGCTCTTCTCTACGCTTCGTTCTCGACGAGGAGTTGTTTGGGGAAGGCCGCCGTAGCGTCGATCCGGTCGGCGAGCGCCCGGGCGCGCTGCGGCGCGGTGCCGATGTGCCCGATCGGATCGAGCAAGCGGCGGATCTGCGCCGGATCGACCAACGCCGCGAGCGTCGCATCGCCGGAGAGCGTCTGCGCGAGCGGGTTATCCTCGCCGCGCGAAAGCGCGCTCCATGCGTCCATTGCGGCGCTGCGGATCGATTCGTGCAAGGCCTGCCGGTCGCCGCCCGCGCGCACCGCCTCCATCATGATCGATTCGGTGCCCGCGAACGGCCCATACGTGCGCAGATTATGCGCGATGCGCCGTTCGTCCACGCGCAGCCCATCGACGACCTTGGCCGCGAGCGAGATGATTTCATCGGCGCACAGGAGCGCCTCGGGCAGAATCGTCCGGCGATTCGCGCTGTCGTCCAGGGTCCGCTCGAGGTAGTTCGTCGCGGCGTTTTGCCACGCGACGTCACTATAACCGACGAGCAAGCGCGCGAGCGAATCGATGCGCTCGCACATGATCGGATTGCGCTTGAACGGCATCGCCGAGCTGCCGACTTGAGATTTGCCGAACGGTTCGAAGACTTCGCCAAATTCGGGCGAGCTTAAGATACGGATATCCGCCGCAAACTTGGAGAGCGACGCGCCGACGCCGGCGAGCGCGCTGAGTAACAGGTAGTCGAGTTTCCGAGTGTACGTCTGCGTGGCGATGTCGCGCGCTTGCAAGCCGAAACGTTCGAGCACGTAGGCTTCGAACTCACCCGACTTGCCGTTGTGATCGAGCAGATGCTCGTATGAGGCGGCGGTGCCGACGGCTCCGCGCAATCCTTTGGTCGTGAGCTGATCGAAAACGAAGCGTAGATTGCTATCGTCGATCAGCAGATCTTGAGCGTAGACCGCAAGGCGATAGCCCAAGGTCGTCGGTTCGGCCGGCTGCAGATGCGTGAACGCCATGCAGACCAGATCGCCGTACTCGCGCACGCGCCCGGCGAGGCTCCCCATCAACGCTCGCAGGCTTTCGCCGACGGCCGCCAGGGCCACGCGCAGACGGTAGGTCTCCACCGTGTCCTCGATGTCCATCGAGGTCGCGCCCAGGTGCAGCTTTCCGCCGCCGATTTTGGCTTGCGATGCGAAGACGCGAATCTCGGCCATCAGGTCGTGATGGATTTCGCGTTCGATTTCGAGCGCCGCTTCGATATCGATCTCTCCCGCATGAGCGCGCAAATCGTCGACTTCAGCCTGCGAGACGAGGCCCACGCGCTGCTGCGCCTGGGCGAGCGCGACCCAGACCGCGCGCCATAATCGGCGCCGCTCTTCCTCAGAAAAAAGCGCGCGAAGTTCGGCGCGGCCGTACCTCCAGGAGAACGGCGATGCATACGTACGGTAATCCATGGGTGCAGCGGTTCGTTCGCCTCACCGAGCAAGGCCGCCTCGTCGGCTAAGGTCGCACCGGACGCGCCATCCGGGCCAACTCCACCGAGATTCGTTCGACCAGCGTGCGGTGATCCTCGGGGTCGTTCCCGGCCTGTCCGGTGACGATGGCCTCCACCCCGCGCACCGCGCGTTCGTAGGCGATGCGCGCTCGCCGCTCGCCGACCCGGACGGCGAGCGGCCGGAGCGCTCGTTCGCGCCACTTCGCGCGGGCGGGTAGCTCGCCCCCGGGGCGCGCCATCTCCCAGAGGTAGCCGCACTCGGTCGCCAGCGCCGAGAGCAGCGGAATCGCCGCCCCCCGCGGATCGCCGGCGAAGAGCTCGTGCGCGATCCCCAGCGCCTCGGCGATCTTTCCCTCGACCAGCGCGCTGGCATATTTATAGGCTTTGGGATCCTCGTTCGAGAGCGACTCCCGCTCGAGATCCTTAAAGGTGATCTTCTTCCCGCCCAGCGCGAGCTTTTCGAGGTCGTTCCGGACCGACGCAAGCTCGGCTTCGCCGTTCGCCAACACCCCGACCACCCGCGGCTCGGCGGTCGCGCCGAGCGCTTCGAGCGTCTCGGTAATGAAGCGCGTGCGAACCTCGGGTGTGGCGGTCGTATCGATGCGCAGAGCCGCTCGCCCCGCCAGCGCACCGAGGGGCTGCGGCCGTTGCGAACGAGGCGCCAGCAAATCGAGGATGATCAGCGTGTTGCCGTCGGGGACCGCCTGCGCCACCTCCCAGAGATCGCGCCGCGGTTGCGCCTTGAGCGCCTGTGCGTCGGTGACGACGACGACGCGGCGATCCGCTAGGAACGGCATGGCTTGGACCGCCTCGCGCACGCGCCCGGCGTCGCTCCATTCGGCCGCGCTCACGCGTTCCAAATTCAGCGAGCGCAGATCCTCGGGCAGCAAACGGTCGAGGAGCACGTCGAGCGCACGCTCGGCCAGAGCACGCTCGGTGCCCTCGACGATCGCCAGCTTCCCGATCGCGGGCTGCTTATCGATAAACTCGTAGAATTTCACTGCAGATCCAGCAACGCCGCAAAGCTCGCGCGCCCCGCGAGCGCCGGAATCGTCTCCTGATACGGCGTGCGCGACACACCGTATTCGGTGACGATCCCGGCGATCAAATGCCCGGGCGTTACGTCGAAGGCCGGGTTATAAACGCGCGCGTCCTGCGTGGCCGCATGCGCGCCGCCGAAGCCGGTTACCTCGGCAGCCGCGCGCTCCTCGATCGGAATATCCGCGCCGGTAGCGATCGAAAAATCGATGGTCGAACGCGGGGCCGCGACGTAGAACGGAATGCCGTGGTGCGCGGCGAGGATCGCCAGGCCATAGGTGCCGATCTTGTTCGCGGTATCGCCGTTGCGTGCGATCCGGTCGGCGCCGACGATGACCAGATCGATCGCCTTGCGCTGCATCGCGATTGCCGCCGCGCTATCGACCTGCAGCGTCGCGTCAACGCCGGCTTGTTTCAGCTCGAAATACGTCAGCCGCGAGCCTTGTAAGAGCGGGCGCGTCTCGTCCACGAACACGTGAGGGCGCTTCCCGTCGCGGTGCGCTGCAATAATGACGCCCAGCGCCGTTCCCCCGCCCGCGGTGGCAATCGGGCCGGTGTTACAGTGCGTCAGAATCTTCGCGTCCTTCGGGATCACATCGATCCCGGCTTGCGCAATCGCCGCATCGATCGCAACCTGTTCGCGATGAATACCGCGCGCGTGATCGAGCGCATCGGGCGCCTCCAGAACGCGATCGACCGCCCACGCCAAGTTCACGGCCGTCGGGCGCGCATCGCGAATGCGCCGCGCTGCGAGGGCGAACGCATCGTCGTCGGCGATCGTCCGGCGTAGCAATGCAACGCCATAGGCGCCGAAGATGCCGATCGCCGGCGCACCCCGCACCGCGAGCGTTTTGATCGCGGCTTCGATCTGCTCGACGGTGCTCGCGCGCTCGTACACGATATCGTGCGGGAGGCGCCGTTGGTCCAGGTAGACGACCGCGTCGCCATCCCAGCGGACGGCGACCAGTTCATCCTGCGAGTTCTGCATCGTTCGCGCTGTTCGCGCGACGGCGCGCTTACACCCCGGCCGGAACCCGCGCGGTAAAGCAGGTGCGGCAGTAGACGGGGCGGTCGCCGCGCGGGCGGAACGGCAGCGTCGTACCCTGGTTACAGGCCGCGCAGACCGCTTCGAAGGTCGGACGCGCGCTCGACGAGCCGTCGCCCCCGGTCGCGCGCCGGTTTTGGCGGCAGTCGCGACACCGCTGCGGCTCGTTCGCGAAGCCCTTCTCGGCAAAAAACTGTTGCTCGCGCACCGAGAAAACGAACGGGCTCGTGCAATCTTTACAGGTAAGCGTCTTGTCTTCCATAGGTCTCAACCTCCACGGTTCACAGAAAGCAAGGCCCGATCCATGCGACTTTCGTCCAAGCGATCCCTGCGTTGCTTACCAATAGGAGCAAGCGGCCCTTAGGGAAGTTCGACGAACACGTCCGCCCCGTCGATCAGCACCGTATAGGTGGCGATCGGCTCGGTGGCCGGCCCGCGCAAGACGGCCCCGGTGCGCGGATCGAACGTCGCGCCGTCGCCCAAATCGCCCCCGGCGTGGGTGCAGACGCCCGCGCATGCCCACAGCGCCCATAGGCGCGGCAGAGCACGACCTCGGTTTCCATCGAGGGTCAGCTGTAACGGATGCTCGGCGGGTCTAGCCGATGCTGATGAACGAAATCGAGATCCACGCTGCCGAACAGCACGTCTTCGTTGCCGCATCAAAGGTGCAAGGGACGCAAAAAGTCGATCACGCTCTCCCCATCCCACATCAGGGGAAAACCGCAAGCGTACTCCCTTAACGCATTGCGGAGGGCATGGCTTGCGGGAGCACGACCAGGGTGGCTGCGGCGATCGCGGCTTCGTAGCCTTTATCGCCTCGGGCCGGA